>WQWD01000010.1 GCA_009785545.1 Treponema sp.
CAGAGTATAATGGCTATTATACACCCGAGCCGGAAGAGAAAGCCGTCGTTGCAATCAAGTTGCAATCTACTACACATCCCTCAATGGAGCAGCTCAGCGTTCTTGACGAACTACTCACGCAAGCGACAAATTTCACGCTTGTTGTAGAGCAAGGAACAGAGATACATCGCAAAGAGTTTACGGACAGAGAAATAGAAATTGAGCTATCTTTGGGAAGACATCATTTTACCCTAACCGCTTTTGATGAAATAGGAGTCATAGGAAGAGGCAGAGCGGCGGTTTATTTGGAAAAGGGTATAAACACAGTGCCAATTACCCTTGTATTACATACGATTAGGAGCCTTATTCCAATGGCACGCATCCCCGCCGGCAACTTTACAATGGGTAGCCCTGAAACAGAAATAGGCCGCGTTGCTGCTCGCGAAAGGCAGAGGATAGTAATGCTAGAAGGCTTTTACATGGGGATAACTCCTGTAACAATGGCGCAGTGGGAAATTGTAATAGGAACACCTCCTCCAGCAGGCGCACGACCAAATGACCCCGTGTCCACGAATTGGTTTAACGCTATTGTATTCTGTAATTTGTTGAGCATAAAGGAGGGCTTAAGCCCTGCATACAGCATAGGCGGCAGCACCAATCCGGCAGATTGGGGACCTGTACCATCTTTTTCAACGTCATTAGCAATAAGAAGAAGATGGGATGCGGTAGAAATAGTTCCCGGTTCTACTGGCTATCGCCTTCCTGCTAGTGAACAATGGGAGTATGCTTGCCGTGCTGGAACAACGACTGCTTTTAATGACGGCGTAACAGATGATTGGCGAGATCAGGAAGCAGTTGGTCGGCTAGGCTGGTTTAGTTTCAATAGTCGTGGCATATATAAAGAAGTGAGATTAAAGAGCCCAAATGCGTGGGGTTTGTATGATATGCACGGCAGCATACTGGAATGGTGTTGGGATTGGTTGGACAATCCAAATCCATCCGGAAGCCGATTGCGTGTTTTACGCGGTGGGGGGGCAACCTCCTTGGCATCGATGGGGCGTTCCGCATTTTGGAATGCTCATGATCCAGGGCACAGTATAGTCAACCAATCAATAGTAGGCAGTTTTGATTTAGCTGGTTTCCGTGTCGTTCGCCCACTTAATTTTTAAACAAGGAGTTATAAAGGAGGTTTGGTATGAAAACCAAAAGAAATCGGAAAGGCAAAGTTGTGGTCGTTGTCTTGTTCGCACTAATTGTCGCAATTATACTTTGCGGTTGCAGATGGGATCATAGTAATAACAGTTGGCCTTATTCATTGCTGGACAGAAGATTTGAAATTCATGGGATAGACGCAAGTCTCTTAAGAAGGATACAACATGATTATAATGTTCAACTATTCGGCGGCTGCACCTGTCCTGCTCGTGCTTGTTTTAACTCCCTCATAATGTATTATTTTGGTACATTCAATGGTTATGTGGTTATGGGGAGAAATGGAGATCGAATGGCTCCTTCTTTAGTTACAATTGCAGGGTTTGGTTTTTCGTTCTCTAATTGGCCCGCTAGAATATTTACCTGGAGAAACGGCCGAGTTTTAGATGCAAAGGATGCTTTGGAAAGGGGTTTTTTGACATTGGAAAATATAAAAACTATGCATGAAAAACACAATAGATTTAGATACTGTCCAATCCGTACTATGACTCTTGAAACAGCACAAGATTGGTACTTAGTAGAAAAATACTGGAGGGAGCGATGGCAATGAAAGAGAGAAAGAACAACATTGGAATAATTATTTCAAGAGCAGCTGGTTTTAGGGAATTCACACCTGAAGACTTAGAAATCAATTATAAAGGAGGTTTGGTATGAAAACCAAAAGGAATCGGAAAGGCAAAATTGTGGTCGTTGTCTTGTTAGCACTAATTATCGCAATTATACTTTGCGGCTGCAGATGGGAGCATAGCAATAACCGTTGGCCTTACTCATTGCTGGACAGAAGATTTGAAATTCATGGGATAGACGCAAGTCTCTTAAGAAGGATACAACATAATTCTCTTGTTCAATTATTCGGTAGTTGCACCTGTCAAGCTGATCCTGATTGGTTTTACCCTTGTTTTTTCTTCGGTTTAAATTATTATTTTGGTACATTTAATGGTTATATAGTTATGGGGGTAGATGGAAATCGACAGATGTCTTCCTATGTCACAATTGCAGGATTTGATTTTTGGTTCAATAATTGGCCCGCTAGAATATTTACCTGGAATAACGGCCGAGTTTTAGATGCAATGGATGCTTTTGAAAGGGGTTTCCTGACATTAGAAAATATAAAAACCATGTATGAAAAACACAATAGGTGGCGACACTGTCGAATCCACCCTTTTGGTGTTTCAGAAACATCACATGACTGGTACTTAGTAGAAAAATACTGGAGGGAGCAAGGGAAATGAAAAAGAGAAACAACATGAATAAGACAAAAAAAGCAATTTTACTGGGATTGTTTGTGCTGTTTGCATTATCGACAGTCCAATGCAATTTAGAAGCTCCACAAATGCAGAATGGTATGAGTGCAGCCCGTAGCGTTGTTCCGGAATTTGTGGAAGAAAGACGGTACTCCAATGCAACATTGGCGGATCGGTTTTCGAATAACATTATTGGAATAATTCTTTCAAGATCAGCGGGGTTTAGGGAATTCACACCTGTAGATTTTAAGGAAATCGGTGTTATAGAAGTGATCGATGTTACTTATTATTGCATGAAATTAGTACAGAGCCAGCTTGAAGCGGAAAGAACTGGAGGCTGGTCAACATTGCGGCAAGACGGCGAAATCTTTTGGCCAATGAATACAACTACTTTCCGAAGAATGCTGTATTTAATTCTGCCTGAAGAAAGCACAAAAGAAGATGTACTAAATGCAATTGTAAAACTGCGTGACAGAGACGATGTATTGTATGTAGGCCCTAACTACTATATTGAATTCCCTGAGATTACGAGAGGATCATCTGAAGCCTTTGCGGAATTCAATATTGCTACAGAAGAGTTATTAAGAAACCAGCCGAATAATCAGCAGGCAATGTTTAACAGAATTTCTCTGCCCGCTGCTTGGGAATACACCACTGGTTCGCCTACTATCCGTGTAGGAATTCTGGAAGGCGGATTTCAATGGTTTCATCAGAGCTTGGCAAACCAGATATATTCTCGCTTAAATCGGGATTTTTCTACCGGTGTACTAAACGGAATCCCAGGTGGAATGACAGACGATTGGCATGGTACACAAGTTGCAGGTATAATAGGCGCAAACGGAACAAATGCAAGAGGTGTTAGCCCTAATGTTAGATTAGTTTCATTACAGATAGCGCCTCCTAATCATGCTGGTACTAATTTATCCTGGAATCTCGTAAATGCTATTACATGGGCCAATAGACCTGGTAATAATTTCATTCACATTTTAAATCTCAGTATGTCAACAAATTCTGATGATATGATCAGGCAAGCCATTAGAAACTATAGAGGGCTTTTTGTGGCAGGTGCTGGTAATTTCGAACTCTCGCTCCCTCCCCCTACCACTAGACCTGCTGATTTTCCTGCTTATTGGACAAATGATCCTGATATTCATAATATTATCTCGGTTGGTGCAACTACACTTGGTGCTTTGCCAAATGAAGAAAGAAGGGCACGCCCAGGTGATCCAGGTTGGAATTTTAGGGAATCCGCTTATTGTCCAATTACTGTTGATATTTTCGCACCAGGTACCGATATATGGACAACATTTCCCAGAAATAGTTACGATACTGTATCAGGGACATCATTTGCAGCACCAATTGTATCAGGAGTAGCGGCATTGATATTGTCGGTAAACCCGGATTTGACCACAGAGCAGCTCCGAGCGGCGATAGTAAACAATGTCGATATACTGCCGAATTTACCGCAGAACTACAGCACCTCTGGCGGTCGAATAAATGCTTTGAGGGCAGTAACATCAGTCTTAACATCGGTTTACATACAAAACATACCGGGAGTACAAGCACCGATGCCAGGTCGAGTACCGGTACGCACGATAACCGGCACCCAATTTACAGGAACCGTAACTTGGAATCCTCCTGTTCATGGCGCTTTTTTCACTGGAGCAGATTATGCCGCTACGATTACTCTCACACGGAGACCGGGTTTTACCTTTCAGCGTGTGCCGGAAAATTTCTTCAGGGTTCCGGGAGCAGGGAGAGTAACTAATGCTGCCAACTGCGGTGTTGTAACGGTGATATTCAGGGAACCTATTAACATACTTGACATACCGGGAGTAACTCTTCCTCTGCCGGGAGCCACACCGGTAAGAACAATTACCGCGACTCCTCAATATACCGGAATCGTAACATGGGACCCAAACCATAATCCCTTTCGAAACAACGTACAGTATACCGCCACAATCAGGCTGGCGCCCAGAGCAGGTTTCTCGCTTCAAGGTTTGCCGGCCAACTCTTTCCGAGTTGCAGGAGCAACAGTAACCCACGAGGAAAACTCCGGTTTGATAACGGCAGTTTTCCCGCCAACAACAGAAACCACAATTACTCACCTTCGTATACCTCCAGTGGCTATTCCGGTGACGGGAGGGCATACTGCCCCATGGGCAATCAACTCTATCCAATACACCGCAATAGTGAATTGGAGTCCTTTACCCTTTAATCAAATATTTTCTTCAGGAACGGTGTATACTGCACAAATCCAGGTGATACCCAACCCGGGGTTCACTCTGCAAGGTGTGCAAGCAAATACCTTCACTGTAACAGGAGCTGTATCGGTAACCCACGCAGCAAACTCAGGTTTAGTATCAGCGGTATTCCCTGCCACCGCCATAAACCCTATCAATTTGTCAACTATTGTAGTAACCCCTCCGCGACATGATAGAACCCCGACAAACCAAATCCTTGAAACATTCCAATTCGCCGGTGGTGTGACTTGGTCTCCTAATCCCATTAATGGCAGATTTGCTGCCGGAACGCAGTATACCGCAACCATAAATCTGCAGCCTAGAAACGGTTTCAGTTTAGAAGTGCCTGCCAATTTCTTTTCTACTTGGGGAGTGGAGACGATAGCAACTCACTCAGCCAACTGCGGCATAATAACAGTGGTATTTCCCGTAACGCCGTCAACTCCTGTCTACATTCCCGGTATAAGAGGGGTTTCTATTCCGGTTCCCGGAGAAATACCGGTAAGTCTTATCTATGAGACAGATCAATTTACCGGAACGGTGAGTTGGAGTCCCAACCATGCTGTCTTTGCTCCCGGAACGGTATATACAGCAACTATTCAGTTAACGCCGAAATCAGGTTATACCTTGGAAGGTGTGCAAGATAATTTTTTTAGGATGGCAGGGGCAACGGTCACCTCTTCGGGTGGCACCGTTACGGCGGTATTCGATAGAAACGTCAACCTGCTTGGGTATATTAACATACATATAGAAACCAGTGATGCGTATGGTTTAATAGGTGTGTTTCATATGTATGATAACGGAGCATGGGAAATAATACCAAGCGCAACCTCAATATACCCGGTATGGCCTTACTCTTTTCGTTTTGATCCCTATATGTATCTGCAGTTTGGCCCGATCCCTCAGGGGATATCTGATTTTCTTTCATCAAGCCGAGGATTAGTTATTGATATTTGGTATGAAATACCTACTATCGAAATAATCCCCTTTGATGGGTGGCCTTCTTGGTATATAGGTGTATTTTCTTCTTTTACACTTATAACGAGTACAGGAATATTTCTACCGGTAGGAAATTTGGTGGACGCATTAGGTTGTTTTATCTTTTGGGATAGATGGCCTGCGAGAGTTCATGAACCGAATTGGTTCAATAGTGGCTTGTTGACATATACAGGAGATGGAGATCCCATGATATTTTTTCATGATGCAGCGGAAGCCATGTCAAGGGGTATTCCGCTATCAACTTTTATCAATGAAAGTAATAACGCTGAACTTTTACAGGTTCGTTAGGAGGCAATAATGAAAAAAACTTTACGTTGGTTTGGTCTGGGGACTGACCACAAATTATCTGAAAAAACACTTTTGTTTTTTATCGCAATAATAATAGCCATAGGTTCTATCGCCTGTACCGGGACACATTCAACGTCTATCCAAATGGTGTGGATTCCCGCCGGCAGTTTCACAATGGGCAGCGATGATCTCGATGATTTTGCCGCACAGCCGCCTCATCAGGTAACGTTAACGCAAGGTTTTTGGATGGGCAAATTTCCAATAACGCAGGAGCAGTTTCAGAGGGTAATGGGAACAAATCCCAGTCAGTTTATAACAGCAAGAGGCAGTCCGCCGGCGTTTGGAGAAACAGATGCCAGACGCCCTGTAGAAACGGTAAGCTGGTACGACGCTATTGTGTTTGCAAATAGATTGAGTGTGTTGGACGGTTTATCGCCGGTGTATGAAATGCAGGATATAAACGGCAGATGGACAACCGATACTACTCAATGGGGAGGTGTACCTGCACACAGAGACCCAAGATGGGATTTGGTGCGTATACGCTCTCGCTCCAGAGGTTACCGCCTGCCAACTGAGGCGCAATGGGAATTTGCGGCGAGAGGCGGCAATGGCTCGCCGGGTAATTTTACGTTTTCGGGAAGTAATAATGTGAACGATGTTGCGTGGCATTGGGGAAACAGCGGAGAACAAGGAACCAGGGAAGTAGGACGTTTAACACCTAACGCTTTAGGAATACATGATATGAGCGGAAACGTGTGGGAATGGGTCTGGGATTGGTTTACTGCATACACAAGCGAGCCAAGTGTTGATCCTTCGGGGATGTCTGCTATGGGCGCTCACCGTTCGGCTCGCGGCGCTGCTTGGAGCAGTCATGAAGATCTCCTTCGTTCGGCAAACCGGAACTCAGAAGAACCTTACCACAGGTCTCCAAATCTTGGCTTCCGTCTTGTTCGCCCATAAGTTCAGCTCTTATAAGGCAATCTCATGGTGTGATGCATGATTGCCTTTTTATACTAATTCCGCTATTATTTAGCATAGATTATATGCCAGAAAGTATTAACGAAGATATCATTCCTGACATCAAACTCGTTATTTATCGCAAGTGTACACCAGCTTGGAAGCTGCCGGCACACACGACCGACGCTATAAATCTAACTTATGTTACCGAAGGAAAAGCTCGTTATACAATCAACGACAAGCAAATAGACCTTGTTCAGGGTAATTTGCTTACACTCCCGATAGATTGTGTACGCAAAGGTTATACTTTTCCCGATCAGCCGATGCATTGTTTTTCTGTAGATTTCAGATTAAAAAGTTCAAGAGGTTTAGAAGCAATGTTGCCTTTTCCGGCGATTACAACGCCGGGTCTCCGTGAAGACATAATACGAATGTTTCATGAGCTGACATTTTCATGGTTGAACAAAGTACCCGGTCACGTTATAAAAACCAGAGGTTTACTTTTGCAAATCATTCATCGTTTTATGGAATTGGTTATTTTTAAGAACGAATTAAACACAGGAGATCCCCGAATCAATAAGGTTATCCGTTATATTTCCGCTCATTATCCGGAACGTATCACTGTGAGAAAAATGGCGGATATGGTTGGGCTGAATCCTACTTACTTTGGAACTCTGTTCAAGCAGGTGATGAAAACCAGCTTTAACCGTTATCTGATACAACTCCGCATAAACAATGCCGAAAGCATTCTTGCAAACGGAGAATATAAAGTTGCCGACATCGCCGATGCGTGCGGCTTTACCGATATATCGCACTTCTACAAACAATACAAGCTGATCAGAGGATTTCCGCCTTCATACAGTTTGCCTAAAAAGTTTTAGTTTTACGGTTACCGTTAACAGAAACAGAAAACCATTTACACTTGCTGCAATGATACAATCTCTTTTGCTTTTTCCAAAAATACTTTTACATTTTTTTCTGAAACTTTCATTTCATTAACGCTTTGAGTGAGTTCTGTAGAGATTGAATCAAGCGCATTCATTTCTTTGTTAATAGTAGTTCCTTCATTGTATATCTGCGCTGAGCCTTCTTTTACTTCTTTTGTTGTTTGTGTGACTGTTTTTAGTACACCAACAACTTTAGTTCCTTCGTCGGCATGAATTTCTACCGCTTTGTTTACTTTGCTGAATGAAGCGCCTATATTTTTTATCCCGGAAAATATTGTGTCCATAGAGGCAACTGTGGCTTGTGAAACTTTTTTAATCTGGTCGATTACCTGTTCCATTTTTTTTATTTCTAAGGATATTGAATCTGATTCTTTTGTTGAAAGTTCTGCAAGTTTACGCACCTCTCCGGCGACGACCGCAAAACCTTTTCCGGCATCACCTGCATGAGCCGCCTGGATAGCTGCGTTCATGGCAAGTATGTTTGTCTGACCGGCAATCCCCGCAACAGTTTCGTTGGCTTTCACCAAAGCAGCAGATCTTTCTCCTATTTGTTTTATGTCTTCGGTAAGCTTAAGAAGCATTTTGTGCCCTTCTTCGGAAGATTGCATAAGTGATTCTGCTGTTTTTCCGGTTTCATAGGCAATCGAACGAACGGAATCAACATGGGAAACCATTTCTTTAACTGCTTCCGAAGACTCGTTGATGGAATCTGCCTGTATGTTTACTGTTTTTTGGAAAGAAGCAATGTGTTCAAATATTCCTTGTGCTGAGTGTGACGCAGCCTGCATAGACTGCATTTGAGTTTGAACTTTGGTTTCTATCATGCCGATATGTTTATTTATATCTTCTATGGCATCAAACGATTCAACAACTACACCATTTAGCTGATTGTTTTTATCGACAGTTTTAGAAAGGTGCTGTTGGTTTATTTCATCCATTTCTTTTCTGAGGACGGTTTCTGACTCAATCATTGAATAAAATAAATTAAGACGCCTTTTGTTCGCAAGCCCTGTTATTAAACCCGTCAGGAATATACCAACTACACGAAAGGTTTCATAAAAAAGAGGAAAGCTTACTTCAAGCATTTCTCCATTAAGCATAAAGAAGTGCGGAACATCTAAAACATTTCTGTTTACAATTATCATTATCGTATAAATAATACCGGCATAAATACTTGATATATAAGCGCAGCGGGAACTATACCTGAAAGAGCCTGCCAAAATAAGCAAGCTGTAAAACAAAGCCCGGAAAGATAAAAACGGAAGCGGGGGAGAAATATGAGGATAAGTACAACTAATCCAGATAATCGCAGTTATACCTGTCATATCTAAAAATGAAGAGATATACTTAAAGTTATCTGACAAATCTTTTGTTTTGCGGACATAGATTGATAAATAAACGGAATAAACCAAAAACAAAAATGTTGAAACATGGGCACGCCATGGAATCCATAGATCGCCCTGCATAAGTCTGATAAGTGCAACCCCGGTTGTGCTTACCACAAAAATAATTGCCAGTGACAACCTAAGGTTGCTTACTATCTTTTCGCCTGCGTGTTCATCGGCTTTTATACGTTTGTTGATGTTATCCAATTCCATGATTTTCTTCCTTTATATACAATTATCGGCAAATTATATTACAATAATATGTAATAATTATACATTATATTGCATTTTGTATAAAGAATGAAAAGTGCCAAAATCACCCGCTTGTACGAGGTTTTGACAAGTGATGTCTTTCCTGATCAGTGATCTTGAAAAATTACCCAAAATAGGGGTACAATTTTATATGCTAAACAGAAAAACAAAAATAATTTGTTCTTTGGGTCCGGCATCTTCAAGTGATGAAGTTGTGCGTGAACTTATTCTTGCCGGGATGAATGTTGCCCGTCTCAACTTTTCGCACGGAAGCCATGAGGCGCATAGAGAATCAATCGAACGTGTACGGCGAGTGTCGGGCGAATTGGGTATCCCTGTAGCTATATTGCTGGATACCAAAGGGCCGGAAATACGAACCGGCATGGTGGATCCAGGAAAAAACTCCGCAGTAACGATTAATAAAGGTGATGCTGTCGCTGTAACCGCCGATGATTGTTTCACGACAGCGGCGAGCGGTGATACTCCGGCGTGCCTTTCAATTTCGTGGAAAGAAGCTCCTGCTAAAATGCAGGGAGCGTTAGCCGAAAACAAACTTCACATTCTTATCGCTGACGGACTTCTCGACTTGGAAGTGCTCGATGTAACTGGTGGTACTATCAATTGCCGGGCAAAAAACACGGCTTCGATTGGCAGTAAAAAAAATGTTAACCTGATTGGCATTCACGCACGTCTTCCGATTATGAGCGAACAGGATAAACTCGATATTGCTTTTGGCGTTGAGATGGATGTTGATTTTATAGCGGCAAGTTTTTTAAGTTTTCCTTATGAAGTTGTCGAAATAAAAAAATATCTTGAAAGCCTGAATTCTACAATTAAAATAATAGCTAAGATTGAATGTGAACATGGCGTGGAGAATGTCAGAGAAATTGCGCAGGCTGCTGACGGTGTGATGGTTGCTCGCGGAGACTTGGGAGTTCAGATTCCAACGGAACAGATTCCGCTTGTTCAAAAATATATTATCAGCGTGTGCCGCAAGGTTGGTAAACCTGTAATTACCGCAACGCAAATGCTCGAGTCGATGGTTGTAAACCCCCGCCCCACACGCGCGGAACTTACCGATGTTGCTAATGCCATCTTTGACGGAACTGATGCAATCATGCTTTCAGGGGAAACTGCCGCTGGAGCATACCCTGTCGAAGCTGTCAAAATGATGGACAAGATTGCGGAGACTGTCGAGCAGTCGTATGAATTCCGCGAGCGTATGGAACACCTTCGTGAACAATGTTTCATCGAAAAACGTAATCTCCAGGAAAATTTAGGTGTAATCATGTCACGCTCAGGTGTTGACATCTCGGCAAATGTAAATGCCAAGGCAATTGTAACTCCGTCGCTTGGGGGGAATACGGCTCGTCTTCTTAGCGTATACAGACCGCATCAGCCTGTACTTGCCGTTACGCCATTTGCAAAGTCAATGCGTGAAATGCAATTGTATTGGGGAGTGTATCCGTGTTATGCGCCAATTGCCGACGAAACAGAGAGTATGATCCAGAACGTTATGCGAATCGCTTCCGAAACAGGTGTTGCCGGTATATCGGACAAAATTGTTCTTGTGGCAGGTCTGCCTCTTCAAAGCCCTAACATGGTTAATACTATTCGTGTCATCATAATGGGAACGATTCTTGCCCGTACCACCTCAGGCGGTTTTTCAAACCCCGAAGTTACCCGTGTTCGAGGCAGAATTTTTAACGCTGCCACCCCGCAAGATGCCCGTGAAAAAATCATTCTGTTGGGCTGTGAAATTCTTTCGTGCAGAGTGCTTACCAAAGACTATATCCCCATTGTCCGCCTTGTTAAAGGAGTTATCTGTGAAGAAGTATCTGAAATAACAGATGACGATCTTCACGACATCAACCCAAATCTTGTATGGCTGACTCACATCAGGCACAATGCTGATACGCTCGAAACAGGTTTGACAGTAACGATTGATGGGAAGGAGCTGCTCGTGTACGAGGGGACAGTGTAACCGAAAAACTCTGTACGTTATCGCACGCGTTATTGCGATGCTTGTTGATCGTTCCTATGGAATGATGGCCGAAGAAACGGGGCCCCAAGGACCTCGTCCGCCTTTTGCATTTTCAAATCTTATTGAAAAGTAAGCGGCCTTGCCTGAATCTTCGGTGGGGAACTCCATCAGCACTTTGCGGCGGCGGGAAAATTTGTTGTGAGGTAAATCTTCTCCTGTTACGGCTGCTTTTGTCATATAGCGCAAAGGGCTTGAGGCTTCTTCAGCGGTTGCTCCGCCATTGGGCATTATGCCGAAGTAAATCCTGTAACCATAATCGGTTATTCGGTCGTAGTGTGTACCTTCTATCCGTCTTAAGTGGAGCATTAACAAGTGAACGCCGTGGCAGGTGATGTCGGCTCCTGCTTGCCCTGTGGGTCTCGGTATTAACGTTTGTTTTGTGTCTTTGTGACGCAGACCGAGAGATACAATGTCATGGTCGGTGAGCGGCGGAACCAGAAAATAGCGGTCTTTCAAATAACACATATGGGAGGTAAGCCTGTAAAAGGCTTCATTACACAGAGCTGTGATTAGAGTGTTACGCTCTGTTGACATCACCTCTGCAAGAAGCCTTCTCGCTGTTCTGTGAAGTTCGGTGAGTTCTTGCTTTTCAGTATTTGTTGGCTGCCAACTCGGGGCAGTTGTCTGAAATACGTTTATCCATGCTTTTGCCATTGCAAGCTGTTCTATCCTCTTGCTTGGAAGCCAATCATTTGCCATTGCTTTCTCCTTTCTTGGCAGTTCGTGTACCATGCAAAGATTATAATACGATATTGTGTTGAAAAGGATGAAATAAATGAATAGTATTTGCGAAAAATACAGCACTTTTTTCGGAAATCGGCACTTTTGAAGTGATTTTTTGTATTACAAGATGAATCTATTAAAACAAATTTAACTCGACAAAAACGAAATTCTACGGTATGATTTTAATACCCACACAAAGGAGTATTTATGCGAGTATACAATTTTTCACCCGGCCCGTCGTGTTTGCCGTTGGAGGTGCTTGAGAAAGCAGCAGCGGAAATGACGGACGCCAATGGCAGCGGCCAATCGGTTATGGAAATGAGCCATCGTTCCAAAGATTTCAAACCTATTATCGAAAAGACGGAAAACTTGTTTAGGGAACTTATGAACATCCCTGATAATTACAAGATTCTTTTTTTGCAAGGCGGCGCTTCGTTACAGTTCGCTATGGTTCCCCTCAATCTTGCAGCGTCGGAAACTCCATGCGAGAAAAAAAAGGCAGCCTATATTGATACTGGAATTTGGTCTGATAAGGCGATAAAAGAGGGTGTTAAGTATGCTGCCGTAGAAGTCAGGGCAAGCTCAAAAGACAAAGCTTATTCCTACATCCCCAAAGCGCCTGCCGCTCAGCCGGGCGATGTTTATTACCACATTACTTTGAACAATACGATTGTCGGCACAAAATGGGATACCATTCCTGATACGGGTTCTGTCCCCCTTGTTTCTGACATTTCAAGCAGTATTCTTTCCGAGCCGCTTGATGTCAGCAAGTTTGGTATTCTTTATGCCGGTGCGCAGAAAAATCTTGGGCCTGCCGGAACCACCATTGTAATTATCCGTGAAGATTTGATAGGCAAAGCTCCTGATTGGACTCCGATAATGCTTCGTTATGATACTCATGCTTCGGAAGGATCAATGTATAATACTCCTCCATGTTACGGCATTTATATGATTGGGCTTGTGTTGGAGTGGATAAAGAACTTGGGCGGAGTTGAGGCTATCGCCAAAATAAACCGTGAAAAAGCCGGGTTGTTTTATGATTACCTTGATTCTTCAAAAATGTTTTATTCACCTGTAGAAAAACAATTCCGCAGTTTGATGAATATTCCTTTTATTCCCAGAGAGAATGATGAGGCGAAAAAAGCAGAGCTGGAAGCTCGTTTTGTCAAAGAGGCGGCGGCGGCTGGTCTTATAAACCTTGCCGGTCATCGCTTGGTTGGCGGTATGAGAGCGAGCATTTACAACGCTATGCCGATTGACGGCGTAAAAGCGTTAATCGATTTTATGAAAAAATTTGAAGGATAGAGGTTAGATATGTTTCGTATTCAAACGTTAAATAAAATTTCCCCATTGGGGCTGGAACTTTTTCCGCGGGACAAGTATGAAATTGCCAGCGACATTCCCAATCCTGATGTTATTTTGGTACGCAGTGCCGACATGAACGAGATGGAGATTCCGTCTTCGGTGGCGGCGATTGCCAGAGCGGGAGCGGGGTATAACAATATTCCTGTTAAGCGTTGCAGTGACAAGGGAATGGTGGTTTTTAATACGCCGGGAGCGAATGCAAATGCTGTTAAGGAACTTGTGCTTGCGGCATTGCTTCTTTCGTCTCGTAACATTGTCGGCGGTATCAATTGGACAAACTCCGTTGCCGATAATCCCGATGTTGCCGAACTTGTGGAAAAGGAAAAGTCCAAATTCACAGGGCCGGAGCTTAGGGGAAAAACCCTTGGCGTAATCGGTCTTGGTGCTATCGGTGTAATGGTTGCCAATGACGCGATGGCTTTGGGCATGAAAGTAATTGGTTATGATCCGTATATCTCGGTAGATGCCGCGTGGCATCTTTCCAGCGATGTCATCCGTGCCGACAGCCTCGAAAGCCTTCTTGCTAAATCTGATTATGTTACGCTGCATATTCCCCAGAGCGAAACAACTAAGGGTATTCTGAATGCCGATAAATTCCAAATCATGAAAAAGGATGCTCGTATTATCAATTTTTCACGTAACGCTCTTGTGAATAACAAAGATATTATCGAAGCGTTAGACGCAGGGAAACTTAACAGTTATGTAACTGATTTTCCAACACCTGATCTTTTGGCTTGCAAAAAAGTTATCGGTATTCCTCATCTTGGAGCGTCAACCCCGGAAGCCGAAGATAATTGTGCGGTAATGGCAGTTATGCAAATTAAGGATTTTCTTGAGTCAGGGGAAATTCGCAATTCCGTTAATTTTCCCAAATGCAAACTTGATCAGCGTTATCCCTACAGATTGCTTGTTATTAACAGGAATATTCCTAACATGGTCGGGCAGATCACTACAAATCTGGCAGGTGCGAATATTAACATTCAGGATTTGATTAACCATCATCTTGATGATTATGGTTATACCATTATTGATACGGAACAGGAAATCCCGGAACCTACTTTGGATCAAATCCGTAAAGTAGAAGGGATTATAAGAGTCAGGTTAATTTGCCGTTAGGTTACCGTTAATCCGCGAGTATTTCCAGAACTTCTTCGGGTGTTTTGGCGTTCAGGATTTGCTCGCGTTTTTCTGCGCTTTTGAACAAAAGGCTTACTTCCGCCAAAAATTGTAAATGAGGTCCTGTTTTTTCTATCGGGGAAAGAGTCATGATAAAGATTCTGCATGGCTGTTTATCGAGAGAGTTAAAATCCACTGGATTGTCGGAGATTCCGATACACGCTATTAAATCTTTAGTGGTAACTGTTTTTCCGTGCGGAATAGCAATTCCATGCTTCATCCCGGTGGACATTTTTTCTTCTCTTTCCAATACTGCTGTAAGAGCCGCTTCTCTGTCTTGAATCTTTCCGGCTTTGTGAAGAATATCAAGCAATTCATTGATAATTTCTTTCTTTGTAGTACCCTTCAAGTGAAGATCGATAGTGTTTGCGCTGATTATTGTCTTAAGGTTCATGCTGATATTATATCCTTTAAATTTCAAAAAGTCAATAAAAAAAATTAATTATAGTCCTTTAATTTTACTTACTGTACAAGGAATTGAATAATTCCTTGTACAGTAAGTATTTACAATCGGAAATAGTCAATTAATAAAATTAATTGACTATATTCCCGCTTTGGCCGCCGAATCGCACTCCTACTCCAAAGTAATATCCAAGTCTGACGGCACTGAAACTGTTTCTTACAAATCTTCCGCTGTTAACACGCTCAAGGTTTCCTTTTTCCCAACGGAGGAAATCCCAGTTAACTGTTATGCCGTTAATTATTGCAATCCTTCTGGCAGGATTTATAACAATTGCCGCATCTAAAAGTAATCCCGCTCCAAGCGACTCAAGAAAAACTGTATCTCTGGACAAGAAAGAACCGCTTCCTGTGAAAATTTCTTCCCGATAGCTTACAAATGTAGGCCCCAGTGATATGGGAATTGTGATATATTGCCCCGCCCTTAAAGCATACGAAGGCCCTGCGCTTATTCGTAACTCTGTAGATGAAGCAATGTTGTTTATGCTGTTTATATCGTTATCTTGCCACTCTGTTCCGCCATGAAAACCACCTATTGAGGTTCTGACAAACCAGCCAAAATGTGAATCATTTGGAAAATGATTGAGCAAAACATAAAAACTGGCTCCGTTTAAATCTCTGCCAAAATCTTCACCAGGATGCCGCTCATATATTCGTGCAAAATTCACTGATGCTCCATATAATGTTTCGGCAAACGTTCCGACCGCAATGGCGGCAAACAAAATTGAAAAGATAATTAATTTAAAAACCAAGTTTTTCATACTTTAATAATACAGCTAGAATTGGCAAAAAACAAGTTTTTTCTGAGATTTTTTTAAAAATATCACATTAACACTACTCTGAAAGGAATCATCGGCAGCCCATCCTGATTAAATAATTGCCGATCTTTAGGATTGCTTGCCCATGCGTACAACACTTTTTGAGGATTTTTCACAGTGGAAATGTCTATCGATAATTTGTTGGGCGGCACAATTTCCGCAGGCAGCCGAAAAACATCCCCGTCGGTGATAATTGTCAGATAGGGGGTGCTGTCTGCCGCAAGCCCCTTTCCGCAATTATCAAAAGTTAATAAAAGTTGATTTTCGTTTCGCTCTATGTTGCGGAATACAGGGCCGGGAGAGGTGTTGTCTTGTTTGTTAACCAGCCGTTCAAAAGCCAGAAAAAGCCGTCTTGCGATTTCTTTTTTGTTAAACGGATGCAGCTCATTCCATTCGCCTGTATCCAAAGCTGCCGCCATGCCCGTAAACGGAAGTGAAAGGGCAGAGTATTGCGCTTCTCTGACAAATGCCCAAGAGTTTGCCTCATTGTTTTCGGATGGATTTCCAAAAATTGGCAGCTGCACAAACAAAAATGGAAGATCTTTAGTGCCGGCTTTTTCACGCCAGTCTTGTATCATCGAGCGGAAAAGGTTTGCGTATTCGTCTGAGTTTTTTTCGTTGGATTCACCCTGATACCAAATGACTCCCTTAAATGGATATTTCAAAATTGGAGCGATCATTGCGTTGAAAGTTCCCATAGGCTGCCACTGGAAGAAAAATTCGTCGGGGCGGCGGCGGGACTCTTTTGCTCCTATCCGATATTTCCATTTTCCGGCGAGGCTCAAAATGTTGTTTTCGGAAAATAAGCGAAAAGGTTTTTCTTTTGTAATACCTCCATCTCCCCTATTGCAAGTTACTCTTATAACGATTCGATTTTTTCCTTCGTGAATCAAGTTTGGCGGAATTTTGTATTTACGAGGCGGATAACGATATGTAATGTTTCCAATTTCCAGACCGTTTAAGTATGTATAATCGCTGTCGGCAATTGTTCCCATCCAAACATCTGTCGGTATAAAATCATCTTTTATTCGTGGCGAGGGTTTAATACCCCGCCCTTCAGGGCGTTTTCTAAAGGTATTAAACCCGAGTCCAATACCTTTAGAGAACAACATACCTCGTCCCTTCAGGGCGAGGTTGTTGATATCGAATTCTCGGGCAAGCCAAATAACGCCGCAAAAATCTGTAAGTTCTTCGTGTTGATCGCCTTGAGCGAAATCGCCGGGAAGGTCAATGTCATTCCATTCGGAAATATCGATTTGCGGTTTATGCCATTCTTCGGTAAGTCCTAAGTCCTGATTTTTTACTGATGTTTCCCATTGTTGAATTTCAGTTTCGTTTTTTTCGGTAATTGTTTTCCTCAGAGCAGAATCGGCATACTGCCCGCCAAGTTTTATTTTTGCCGGATAATCTTTTAATGCTTCCTTGCTCATCCATGATTCAATTGGTGTGCCGCCCCATGCCGTGTTTACAAGGCCGATAGGGATGTTGTATTTTTCGTTTAAGTTTTTGGCAAAGAACCACGCAGTACCCGAAAAAACACCCAAGGTTTCTTTTGAAGCTGTAACCCAGTTTTCGCCATGTATCTGTTCTTGCGGTTCTGAAAAATTCCATGTTTGCGGAACTGAGAATTGCCTGATGACAGGGAAATCAGGCAATTCCCATTCTTCGGGGAAATCGTCAGACAGACGCTGCATTGGCATTTCCATGTTGGATTGACCTGCGCACAACCACACATCGCCTGCATAAATGTCTTTTAGTTTGATAATGTCATCTTCCGCCGTTATTTCCATCATGAACGGCCCGCCTGCCTGAACGGGCGTGAGCGTTATGTGCCATTTGCCGTTTTCGTCAGCCTTTGTTTGGCAGCTCTCCCCCGAAAAGGTGACTGTCACCTCAGAGTGAGGAAGAGCCGTGCCGTGTATGGGAAAATTAACCCCATGTTGAATAATCATGCCATCGCCAAACAATGGCGGGAGAATTAGTTTATTTTTAAGCAAAATGTTATTAGCCTCACTTTTTTTTATTCTTTTATTCCGCCCAATGCGATTCCTGAAACAAAGAACCGCTGCAGAAATGGGTATACCATAAGAATTGGTAAAGCCGCAACAACTGTTATTGCCGCTCTCATGCTTACCGGCGTCACCATGGCTGATGCTGCGTCCATTGACATTCCCATCGCTCCAATTTGAGCTGCGCTTACTGCCTGTGATTGAGTGGCCTGAAGGAATTCCATCAATTTATACTGCAATGTGTGTAAATGAGGCATTCCCGACGCAAACAACATAGTATCAAACCATTGATTCCACGCTCCTACTGATATAAAAAGCGATATAGTCGCTATTACCGGCAGACATAACGGCAGAATAATCCGCATGAAAATTTTGAAATCTCCGCAGCCGTCAATGCGGGCAGATTCAACCAGGCTTTCGGAAATGTTTAACATATAAGTTCTTATAACAATAAAATTAAAAGCACTAATCATGCCCGGAACAACATATACCCAAAAAGTATTTATTAATCCTAAAGAACGAATAAGGAAGAAATTAGGAATCAAGCCCGCATTAACATACATCGAAAGTATCAGTATTAATGTAAAAGGTTTTCTAAACACAAAATTTTTCCTGCTTAAAGTGTATGCCAGCATACTGGTGAAAAATACACCTGTAACAGTTTGAATGACTGTTCTTGCTACCGATATCATGAATGCGTTAAAAATAGTTCCGCCGGCAAAGACTGCTCTGTAATTCTGGAGAGTTAATTCTCTCGGCCAAAATGTAACTCCGCCCCTGATGGTATCTGCTGCTGAGTTAAACGAAACAACGATTGTATTCCAAAAAGGATAAAATGTAATGAACATTATTAGTATCATAAATAACGTATTTAATGTATTAAAAATACGCTGTTCTAATTTTGCTTTTTGTATATATGTCATATTAACCTCACTTCTCCGGCACGCTTGGCAAGCCAATTGGCTAAAAATAACAAGGTTATATTTGTTACATTTTGAAACATTCCTGCCGCTGTTCCAAGAGAAAAATTGGAAGTTCGAATACCGTGTATAAGAACGTAAATATTAATCGTATCCGATACATCCTGAATAAGCCCGTTTCTAAGCAGCCATTGTAATTCAAAACCGGCGTCCAAAAGACGTCCAATACTGAGGATCAGTAAAACTATTATTGTAGGTTTAATTCCCGGAAGAGTAACGTGCCACATTTTTCGAAACCTGTTACAGCCGTCAATTTCAGCGGCCTCATATAACCCCGGATCGATCCCCGCAATAGCTGCCAGATAAATAATTGTATTCCAGCCTACTTCTTTCCATACGAAGGTAGCTCCTACAATGCCCCAGAAGTAATTAGGCTCGCTTAAAAACAAAATCGGTTCGTTGATTATTCTAAGAAACATTAAAAGATCATTTATTGCTCCGTTTTCTACCGCCAGCATAGTTGATACAATCCCTGTTACTATTACCCATGATAAAAAGTGAGGCAAATATGATACAGTTTGTACGATACGTTTAAAACGAATATTTTTAAGTTCGTTTAGAAGCAAGGCAAAACCAATCGCTGTGGTAAATCCTAAAATCATATTGATTACACTCATGGCAAGAGTGTTTCGCATTGCCTGAAAAAAATGCGGAGACGATTCAGGATAGACAAAAAGATGTCTAAACCATTGTAATCCTACCCATTCTTGGTCAGAAAAAGCTCTTCCGGGGCGGAAATCCTGAAACGCCATCGTCCATCCCCAGAGAGGAACATACGCAAAAAGTATAACATACAATACTAACGGCAGTGACATAAAAATAAGCTGCCGTTGGTTTATCACTTTATCTATAAATCGTTTTTCCATATTATAGTCCTTTAATATTAATCTTCCTCTCTTGGGTAATCCCTCGGTGTCCACCTTTCGATACGTCTGTTGATTTCCTGTTGCATGAACGCTTCGTATCTATACAGCCCTATCCTGTCCAATTCTTCGAGGTATTCCGCCCAGAGTTCATCAAATTGGTGAGGGGGCGCTAAAATAATTCTGGGTAACATTCTGCGGTAAACTTGTTCGGCACGCTGCCATGCCATTTGGGCTTCTGAGCCGTCGGGGATGTCAATTTGCCACGCTGGAAACCACACAGGGTTTGGCGGCGGATATATATCCATCATTTCTGCGTTGTTGCGTACTCCGTAAGCTTCCCAAAGCACCCTGTCAACTTCGTGCATGGCATCTTCTCTTTCTCCGTAAACGTCAGCGATATTGGTAGGCCAACCATTGCTGAAAGAGCCTGATATCTTCGGCGCATGATTCCACCAGAGTCTGGCTTCGTTGTGAAGTATCCAAACTTCATCTTCCTGTTGATCTCGCTGCAGTTGAGTTCGGAAAGGTTGTCCCTCTTCATCAATATGATAATCAATTCCATAAAAACCGTAATGGCCGATTATTTTTTGGACTTCTTCGCAAAGCTGTGCATCAAGGAAACGTATGATTCGTTCTGGATATCTGGCGCTTACACTGATACCGATTCCATGCCCAAAATTCGGAACGCTCCTGTGCCTGTACCATGGGCGAATGTCTTCGTCAAAAACTA
>WQWD01000011.1 GCA_009785545.1 Treponema sp.
GCAAGACAACTTCAAAGTAACCTTAAATTTAGCCTCTGAAATCTTAGCTCGTTTTAGATACTTGTTTTTCATTTGTTCTCAATTAGATATGCAAAGATAAGCATTCTAATCTAATCTTGAACCCTTGTTTTTTATAAATCAAAGCTATATTACTATAGGTAATAGCCACATCACGATGTGTTTGTCCAAATTTTTTAAAAATATACAAGGCTTTATTGCAATATTCCAATGCTTTGTCATAGTTTTCTTGCTCCCCATAAATATGTCCTAAGTGGTCATAGATAGTGGCTGTTTCAGGATGCTTTTTACCAAAAACTTTTTCTATAATATGTAAAGCTTTATTTAAATATTCCAATGCTTTATCGTTATTATCCAATTTTGTGTAAACTCTACCTATAACATTATATGTAGTACCTAAGGTATGATGCGTATTACCAAAAACCTTTTCTCGAACAACTATAGTTTTTTCAAGCCAGTACAAGGCTTGAAGATAATCAGACAATTTGTTATATACATGCCCCAAAAAATAATATATCTGTGCTATTTCTTTTGTAGCCTCGTTATCCTTTATCGCACTTGTGATAACAATAATATGTGGAACAAAAATGGAGAACATCTCTCTACCTTCTACAGTTATAAAAATGTCATAATCATAATTAGAACATATATAGTAAAATATATCTATACAAATATTACGCCACTTGACTTCTTCTTCTTTAAGGTTCGTTCGAATTACCTCCTGTACAAGACGATGAATATAAAGTGTACCATCATTCAAGCTAACTAACGAATATTTTGTGAGTTCTGCTATTGTTTTGTTGTATTTCAATTCATCAGAAACTACCTCTTGAAGCTGTTTGGGCAAAACCTTACTTGCAAGTGAGAACCATATCGTAAATATATTCTCAGGAGCGAAAAATGCGCAGAGATTGAGAAGTTGTTTGGAAGCTGGATTGTTAATTTTTTTAAAGGAAATCAACCATGTTGTTGCGACAGTTTTTTTGTTTGGCTCATCGTCATATTCCGCTAATAGTTCCAAGTTATATTTATTGTATAAGTCAAGATATTCTTTGTAGTTTACTTTATGGATGTTAATATAAGCTCCTGCTTGGTCTAAAGCTAAGGGAAGATAGCCCATTTTTTTGGTCAATTCTTTAAAATATTGGTCTGTAGGACACTGTGTGTATTTTTCTATAAACTCGCAAGCTTCCGTTTCTGTGAAAACACCAATGTTGATAAGAGAACAATTTAGGAATCGTTTGTTGCGGGAAGTTATTAAAACATGTCGTCGTTCGTAGCTTTGAGCAGGAAGATAAGGCTTCAATATTTTTTCGTCCTCAGCATTGTCGAAGATGAAGAGCCAGTTATCATGCTGTTGCATCCAGTGGCGCACGGCTTCGATAATGATTTCAACTTCTTTGATGTCCTTGTTTATGATTCCTTTTTTTAAAGCAAAATCTTGGAAAGAAGCAAAAATAGTTTCTGTCATTTCGGCATTTACCCACCAAATACAGTCGTATTCATATCCATAGCGGTGAGCGTATTCTATAACCACCTGAGTTTTTCCTATACCGCCCAAGCCTGCAATAGATTGAGTCAAAGCAATAGCTTCTTTTTTTTCAAAGGTCTTATGTATTTCTTCTAAGACTTCTTGTCGTCCTGTAAAGTGTGGATTCCTATTTTCGGGCAAGTTATGGAAAGGTAGTTCTCCTGAGGATTTAAGTCGCTTTGTACCGGGAGAATCCGGACGATTTCTAGGACGTCCTTGCGTAGATACACCGTCAAGTAACTCTTTTTCCATTTCTTCTTCATTTTTGTCAACGAAGTCAATATACACAACTGGAGCCAGCAGACCTTCTATTTTCATAGCTTCAACTCGGATAGGAATAAACAAGGCCTTTTCCATGGATGGGTCTTTCGTGAAAGCAGCCGTCCATTCTGCTTGACAGTAAAGAGATTGGAGGTAAGATTTTGACATAACGGCAATAAATCTATCGCCTAATTTTAATGCTTTGTCCATATTAAGCACAAAGTTTTCTCCCGCTTTAAAATCCCAAGCTTGAATGATTGTAGTATATCCTGCGTTTCTCAATGTCCAATCAATCCACTCAGCCCATTGCTTGTCATGTTGTGTATAACTAATAAAAAAATCTTTAACATTATTTTCCATATCGTTAATACTTTAATTTGTCAAATTACACTTTATTTTGTCATTGTCCGCTTGCACTGTCCGCCACACTTGCGCCCAACGAGCAAGGGCTTGGCGCAGGCGGGGCTTCCACTACCGCTCGGACGGGCGCAAAACTTGCAAATTCGCACAAACTTTCAGGCGAGCCACTGCCCCGCTTGCGCCAAACCCAAGTTAAGCGCTGGTCTCGCTCGTTTTCTTGCTATTAATCAATTACTTACGCTTTTCATTTGAAGTTTTAAACTTCTATTAACTTTTTTCTTACCAATTCCCATGCCTCCAAATTATCATATTCCACATTTGGCTTTAACACGGTGAAAATATCTTTTGTGAAGTCAGTATCGCCTAATTTTTCTTCCATATTTCGCATGAATTGTTTAGCAGTAGGCGGTTTTAATTCTGCGTGTTCATAATGGATTTTGCAACAATGCAATAATTTTTCAATATCAAAGTCTAAGTGTGTCAAAGCACAGTACAAGTCAAATAAATCACGCCCTTTTTTGCGACCATACAAGGCTTTTAGTTTGGTACTCAATAATTCTTCTGTCGTATAACCTGTTACATTGCATTTCCCTGAAAACCAAGCATTACTTACCTCAAATGGGATTTCTTTCAGCCCTAAAATATTCAAATGTTCTCGTGTGTTAATTTCGATTTTTAGACGCATATTGACAATCGGAGGCATTTCGCTCTCAAATCTGAAAATCAGCGTATTATTGTGAATTTTCTGTTTAACTGTTGGCTTCCCAAGAAATGACAATATTTTGCGGATTCTATCCATAGTCTCTTTAATTGGCTCTGATTTAATTTGCACTAAATCAATATCTTCCGAATATCTGATTTGCGGGGTAATATACAATTTATGTAAAGCCGTTCCGCCTCGGAATGCCAAAGAGTTACGAAGAAAATCATCGGAAAATATCTCTACAATTGCACGTGAAATGATTAAATCCTGTTCCACTTGTTCGTTGCTTTGCCATGGGGCTTGTTTTTTCCAATCACGTATATGTAATTCGGGTATCATAAATCACTCTCTATTTGCATGTTAATAATTACTTTCCATTTATTGTCAATTTCTCCCTTTTTCTTTTTTTGCGGAGACAATAGGACTGGCGAAAAAGAAGATTTACTCAAAACTTTATACAAAGCATTTGCCAATTTTTCTTCATTTACAACCGTATCTAAAATATAACCTAACCGTTGAATATTTGCCTTGTTATCAATCTGTTTTGCTATTTTAGAAAGTCGAGAAGGAAGCATTACTTCGTAGAGTTCCTGTAAAACAGTCGTAATGCGATTTATTCCAAATGTATGGATATTTTCCAATAAATCGAAAGCCGTCAGTTCGGGCGACGAAACATTAAGATATCCCGCTCTGGTTTTCTTTTGTTCAATAGCGGACTGTTCCCATGTTTTTTTGGAAACAAAGGTAAGTTTCAGTTTTTTGTTTCGTATGCTTCGGGGTGCAGGAGTTTGAGCAATAACAAAATACTCCATTGGTTGTTGGTGGGCAGCACCATGCAAAGCCGCAGCCGAAAGCAAAGCCACATAGTAAGGCTTGTTTAAAGATTTCATCAACACATCAACAAACAAATCGGGCGGCAACATGCCTCCTATGGCAGTTTCAGGCGTGAGAATACCGTAAAAACCTTTGCGTATCTTTACTATCTGTTTTTTAACGGAATAACGATACAATTCTTGGGAAATACTTTGTTCAGACAAGTCGAATGTTTTTTTTACATCGTCAAATGTAAACGTACATTGCCCTCGTTCTCGCAAGTCAAAGAAAAAATCACTCCATTTATTTTGCTCTTTCTTATTCATTGTATTATCGAATTTGCAAACCTATACACATTCTGTATAGAATTGCAAAGATACAACTTTTTTTGAATTTGATTTGAAATTTTTTTATCGCTGTTTTTCATTGCAAAATTACGTTCAATTCATACTTCTCTTATCTAAAAATATTTTTGATTTTCTAATATTAATACAACTGAAACTTTTTTGATTTCTTAAATTCACATAATGCTTCAATTGCTCTTACATCACATTTTCTAATAATTCCTGGTACTTCATTCGGATAGAAAAACTCCAAATTCAAAGACTCACTACTTGCTGAGTTTAAAACTCCTTCCCATTTTACAACATGAATAATTAGACATAAACAATGAACTTGGTCGCCATTCGGATATGTACTAATTTCTGTCTCGGCTCCTGAAGCAAACGCTATAGGCTCCCAATTCAAAGCGGTTAATCCCGTTTCTTCATTAAATTCTCTTAATGCGCATTCTTGCAAAGATTCTTTAATTTCAGAAACACCTCCGGGGAAACCCCATACGTCCCAATCATTTCTTTTTTGAAATAAGTATCTCCCCTGTTCATCTTCAGCTATTATTCTTCCTCCTGTAACTAACATTAATCTTGAACCAATTAAAGCTCTTAACTTTCCATAATATGATTGAGAAAAACCACTTTTTTGCTTCATAATCTTATGAGTTTAACAACCTTTATTAATATAGAGTTTAATGCAAAACTCATAATATCATTACTCGGTTTTAGAATTTCTGTATAAAGTTGTTCTATTTTTGAAATACTATGACCTCTAAATTGAGAGGAAAGCGAATACGCTATTGGACGTAATTGCATATCTTTGTTTTTATATGTTTGAAGAATATATATTAATTGTTCTTCAACATTTTTTATTGCTTTCGCATTTCTCTTTTCTTTCATCAATAATGCCCCATAATATGTTAACAACGTTTCTATTGCATTCCAAGGGGCAACAAAAAGAGTATCAGGTAATCCGTCTCGAGTAAAAACCTTATCAACTATAGGATTCAAAAAGTCAATGGCATTTGTTGCATTATTTGTTGACATTTTTGTCCACGCAAGAGCATTCTGAATGGCTACTCTTTTATTCGAGTCTGCGTATTTATCTGCTGCATTAAGTTTATCTACAGCATCTATAATATCTCTCTTCTCCTGAATGTTTATAATAGCCAATCTTCTCAAAAATCTGGCTTCTTGCAAATATTGCTCTTCCTTGCTAATCAGATTTTTATTTGAGTTAATTAAATCGAATAATTCTCTCGCTTCATTGATAAGTCCATATTCTTGATATATAGCCGCCATTTCTTCAAGTATTTTTATTTTTTCGATTGATGAAACTGAAACTTGAAGATATGGTATGAAATCTCGTTCAATAATATCTATCATTAAATTTTGCATTGCCGAATGTCGTGCACAATTCATAGCATCTAAACTATATTGTATATGGCTTTTTTCTTTTTGAAAAAGAGACGGATAACGGCGACACATCCATGAAGCAAGCCTTGCACATCCATAAGCCAAAGCGACATCCCCACGCATAAAATGATGCTTACTTTTATTATTTAGACCTTCTGGAAAAAAAATTGGGTCATATCCTTTCCAATTATCAGCTTTAGCTTCAATTCGTCTATATCGTTCAAGTAAATTGTTATAATCTCTAGAAATTGGAATCAAATTAACAAATGTCGTATTTGACGAATTTTCATCTAAATGGTGCCAATCTGTATTAGCACCATTTTCAGAAATTATACATCTACGCCCTTTGTAAAATGCACTTAAATTTCTTAATAAGCTATCTGATATACTTTTACGTTTAGACACTGTAATGTTCGCTTGAAAATTCAGAAAAAGATTTTCTGTCATTAAATGGATTACTTCCCGTCCCCATTGTTAAAACTTCTGCATGAGTGATTGAAAGAAAACCATGTGCTATATTTGGTTTGATTGTTAATAAATCACCTTTTCTTATAAAAAAAGAAATTTCTTCTTCTGTAATAAGTGATTTTGCAATAACTTTAACCTCTCCGCTTAACACATACAGATACTCTGTATATTTTTCGTGGTAGTGATGACCTCTTTTTATCTCACTTGCTGCAAATTCTGCAAATTCAAGAAAATTCACATTAATATTGTCTAAAATTACAGCTACCTCGCCTCGTTTATCCGAGTGCCAAAAACGGTTTGTTTCGCCCTCAACTTTGGGCGATGATTCAACTATCATGTTATCATTAAGATAACTCTGAATTGTTCTGCTAAATTCTTGATTTCCCATTTTACAATTTTTTAAAAAGTTTATATTATTCTTATTATCAATTATTTTATGTGCAATTTGTCAGATTACTCTGAACTTTAAACCTTATTTTTCGTCATGTCCGCTCGCACTGTCCACCACCTGAAGGGTGGTGGGTGGGCAAAGCCGAAAAATGGCGAAGCTCATTTTTGGGCGAGGAGTTGGCGGTGCGGTGTGAGCGCAGCGAACACGGCAAAAGCCAACTTTCTCTAATATATCTTTGTATCATTCTATTACTTTTTGTCATTCTTCCTTTTCAAATTTCGCTATCGTTGTCCGCAACGCTCTGTCTTTTCGCTTCTAAATCGCACTACAGCTGCCCGACTTGCGCTTAACGAGCAAGGGCTTGGCGCAGGCGG
This sequence comes from Treponema sp., assembly GCA_009785545.1. Classification (GTDB taxonomy): domain Bacteria; phylum Spirochaetota; class Spirochaetia; order Treponematales; family Breznakiellaceae; genus WQXQ01. The sequence goes on from WQWD01000011.1 coordinate 6,668, forward strand.
GGCTTCCACTGCCGCTCGGACGGGCGCAAAACTTGCAAATTCGTACAAACTTTCGGGCGAGCCACTGCCCCGCTTGCGCCAAACCCAAGTTAGCAGCAGTAGCATCTCACGCACTTTTTCTTTTCATTTCAACCGTAAATTTTTCCATTCCGTATTTCATACTTTCGATTACGATTTTACTGTTCTTTTCAGGGTGGTGGGTGGGCAAAGCCAAATAATGGCGTAAGCCATTTTTTGGCGTGGGGTTTACAAAGCGGTGTGAGCGAAGCGAACACGGCTTTGTAAACTTTGTATCAATATTTTGTCTTTCCAAATTTACGCTCATGTTCATTAGTTGTTGGCTAGTTCTCTTATTCAATTATTTATAATTATATCCACCATGTAAATCTATGCAAGATCCATTTAAAAACGAATTTTCTATACAAAACATCACGGCTTGAGAAACTTCTTGAGGCTTACAAAATCTGTGCAAGGCTGTTTTGGCATAAATATTATCCCTGATTTCAAGCGGTTTATCCTTTTGCCATTCTGTTTCTACAAAACCGGGAGACACAATATTTACTCTTATCTTTTTGCTTTCAAATTCTTTAATTAAACTTTCTGCAAGAAAATGTAAAGCGGCTTTAGAAACGCCATAAGCAGTTGAAGTTGCATGAGGGTATTTCCCCATCATAGAGCCAATAAAAATGATATTTGCATTTTCAATGAAAATTGGATATAAATCTCTCAAAACAAATGCATTACTATGCAAATTAATGCGAAAAAGATCTTCCCATTCCTTATTTGTAAATGCTGTAAAAGATTTACGTAATGTAGTACCTGAATTTCCAACAAAAAGGCTAATGTCAATATTTTTATGTAAGATTGCTTGTGAAAAATTTGTAATATCTTCTTCTTTAGAAAAATCAACTTTATGAATTTCAAATGAAGAGTTTATTTTAGCAAATTCTACCTCTGCTTCGTTTTTTGCATTCTCGTTGCTACAATATTGTGTAATAACAAAATAGCCTCTTTGCAGAAGATCCAAACAAATTTGTTTGCCAATTCCTCCTGTTCCTCCGGTAATCACTGCGTATTTCATGTTATTCATTTATTTTTTTTGGTTTTTCAAACTTCTGCCCCTCTTGCAATTTTGAATAATTTTTCATCACGGCATTTTTTGCTTTTGATGTAGAAATCCCGACACCATAAGGGAAATAAAACACCTGTACTCCTAATTTTTCTAAATAATCATACTTTCCCAGCCAGTCATCGCCTACTACAAAAGCATCTATGTGTAAATTTTTTACAATTTGCGTTGCATCTAATGTGTGTTGAGGAATCACAATATTAGGCGTTTTTAAGGCTTCAATAATTTGTATTCTTTCGTTAAAAGGGATTATAGGAGATGGTTTATAGGACATTACTAACTCATCTGTACTAACGCCAACGATGAGAATATCGCCCAATCCTTTAGCATAGTTAATCATTTTCAAATGATTACTATGAAACATATCAAAAGTTCCTGATGTATATACGATAATTTTATCTTTCACCATGATTTTTCACATTTTAAATAATTAGTCTTACAAATAAACATATAATTCTTTATTAGTACATATTTCTACAATTATCAGTCAGGAATAATCGCCTGAACTATGGTCTGTTCTGTTTTTTCAAAAATTTCAGGAAAAGACATATCCTCCACACGGATAGAGTCATGAATCGTAAGTATGATTTTATTTCCTATACTCATAGGAAAATTTCCCCACCGTGTCATTTTCCACGAATTATTTATTGTAATCGGAACTACATAAGCCGAGGGTGCAAATTCACAAAGAATTTTCAACCCTTTTTCTTTAAATGGTTGTGGCTTACTTGTTGTTCTACTTCTCATTCCTTCTGGAAATATAACCACCGGTCGTTTGTTAATCTCTACATATTGAGCCGCTTTCTTTAAAGCAGGTAAATATTGTAACGGATTTTTTCTGTCAATAAGTTCTCCTCCTCCATGAGTAAAAAAATACGAAATACCCGACCAACCTTTGCGCAATCCTATCTTGCCGATAAATATTGGTTGAATTTTGCGCATAAACCACGCAATAGTTGTAACATCAAACATACTCTGATGATTTACGGCAATAATTAACGGCGCATCTGTTGGAAGTTTATGAATATTGTCAATTTTATATCTTGTACCCAAGATATATGTGTTGAACACTAAAAAGAAAAACATCGCATCTGCGCTTTTTCTGTGAGCCTTACATCCAAACAAGTTAAAACAAAGCCATTGAATTGCTTGGAAAACGACCAATGTTATCCAATATAGTAAATAATAGATAACAGATAAAGGATATGATATTAATTTTTGCATTTACTTTGTATTTTTAATTAAAATAACTTTCTAAATTCTCCTTTTGCTAAACTTTTGATGTTTGCTCTATGCGTAATAATAATTAGAAGACAAATAAGGACAGAAAAGATAGTAAGTGTAATGGATTTAGAATAATCGGAAATATAAATTACGATTGGGTACGCAATAGCAGAACAGAGGCTTGATATAGATACAATTCGTGTTAGCAGAACAAGAATTATAAAAAAAGCAAGTACAATAAGCCCTACAAACGGAGTAAGCCCCAAGAATATTCCAAACATTGAAGCAACACCTTTCCCTCCTTTAAAACCGCTGTAAATCGGATAAATATGCCCAACCATAGCACAAATGCCAAATAGAATTTTTATTTGAAAATAAAACTCTGTATCAATTGCAATGTCTGGAACAAAATATATCAGTTGTACTGCAATAAATGCTTTCATTATATCTAATATAAAAACAGATATGCCGATTTTCGCACCCAAATGTCCGTAAGCATTTGTTGCACCTGCATTTTTGTTTCCAACCTGTCGTATGTCAATATTGCGAAACCATTTACCAAGCCAAAAAGCAGTGCTGAAAGAGCCAAGCAAATAAGATATTATCGAAAAGAGAATTATTAAATACATATACATTATTAAAAATCATTATTGGTTATTGGATACTTATTAATAGTTTCAATGAGTAAGTCATATTCTGCTTTGATTTTTAGTCCAAACGTTGAGTTATCACTTTCAACAATAGATTTGAATGTGATTGATTTACAAAAATTTGCTACTTTTAGTGGCACTACTTTTCTTTTTTCCAATAAATTTTTCATTGTAAATATATTGTGTCTTCGTGCGATAGAATAATGCTTTATTACATCAGATTTTAAAAAATGTCTTGAAAAAGCATAAAAAACGCCCTTATATGTAATTTTTCCATCATCATAATGCGGTAATCGAAGTTCCAATTCGTCATTGTAATACAACAATGTCATTCCTATATGCCTTGCCAAAAATCCCTCATCAGTAGTCAATTTTTGGAAAAATTGTTCCTCGTCTTCTTCTTTTCGACCTCCTGCTACTTTGGAATGTAAAAGCAGAGCCTCAACATAAGGTTTAAATATCTCTCCTGAATCCAAAAGTTTTTTTGCAAAATTATATACTTCAATGTATTCTCCTGTTCGCTGCATATGCATAATCAATAAGTGTAGTCTGCCATAGTAATTTTTTTCTTCTGGATTTTCTGTTACAGATATATCTTTTAAACATTTACAACACAATCGTTCAAATTTTCGATAAAATTCTAATGGCTTGTCATCGCGCATTAAATCGGATAGCAATGCGTTAATATCAATAGAGAAATTATAACTCACATATTTTTCACGATTTCTCTTTTTTTTTATCGCACTAAAAGTTGCTTTTGCAACGAAAAAATCATAAAATTGGGAATGAATAAATCGGTATGTTTTGGTATTACCGTTTTTAGCAACAAAAATATTTATCACTCGTTCAACGATTGTCGAATCAACTTTGCGTATTTTTTTCTTTATCGTTTCATTCATTATATTGAATGAAAAAGTTTGCCCTTTTTGTTGTCTTTCATAAGTGAATAGAGCCACTGCTTCAACAATTTCACAACCAATCTCAACTGAAATATCCAATTTATTTTTCTTGATTTCGCGCTCTATTGTTGCCATTACAATAGAATCTATTATTGTTCCTCGTCTTTTATCGAATTGCAAAATATAGTCGGGCGACTCTTTAATGTGCATAGCCAACAATGTCAGCATAAGAATATTTGAAAAAATATTTTCATCTTGCTGCGAATCAGAAAGGGCATTTGATACCTGTTTGATTTTTTCGTTTTCTATATGAGGATTATCTGCAAAAAATTTATTGAAATACTCAATACGCAAGTTTGCGTCAATCGGTCTAAACTCAAACAGAGAATCAATGTCATCGATTCTTAATTGACGATACAAATTTATTCTGGAAGAAATAATAAATGTGTCATCTGTTCGCTGTGCAATCGCTTTTTCAATATCTGTATGTTTAAGTTTTGTACTTTTCTCGTCTAATCCATCAAGTAGAAATACAAATTTATAACTATTAAGTAATGAGTTTATTACTACATTTTCTGCTTTGATTCTGTATCGAGAACAAATTTTACGCAGTAGTTTCGTTCTATTGCAGGAAAACGTTGTTGCATTGTTAAGATTTAGGTATATGGGAAGTACATTTATGTTTTGTTCAGAATCGGACAAATCCAAAAAAGTTTTTATTAACAGAGTTGATTTTCCGCAACCTGAGTTTCCAACACAAAGTATGAGATTTTTATTGTTCTTCTGTGATTCGTCAAAAACAAAAGACGAAAAATTGTCGTTAAATACAATGTCGTTTCTTGATAGCGGTATATTGGCATATATAGTTATTAATGTGTTCTACTATTGACTGATTGATAATAGAAGATGTCGATATTTTTTCAAGTTCCCACCGTTGCATTTTGAGAATAAGACTAACCAACGATTGCACATTCGTTGCTGTCTTTACTTCGGAGAATACATATTCTCTTGTAAATTTAGAATAATCAATATCAGTTATATCAAGTGCCATTATGTTTTGCCGTTTATTTTATTTATGAGTATTGTGCATGTATCGTGTATTTCTTTTAGTTTCTGTTCTCTTATCGTTTCAATACCGATTTTGGTATTAACTAATTTTGCAATCATAACATTGTTTTCGAGATTATTAAGAGTTTTAATCTTTGCTGACAATTCACATATATCCTCAAAAAACGCTTCGTTATTAAACAAATTAACTTCCCCTGCTGAAACCATCGCTTCCCAAATAGGGAGTTCAAAATAAAAATATTGAGAAGTTATTGCACTTGCAGTGCCATTTTGAGCGATAGGATTTAATTTATCTTTAATTGTATTTATGTCGCGTAATAAACTTTGAATATAGTTCTTTTTGGTTTCTATTTTCTTTTTATTTTCATTGTATTTATCAAGCCACAATGCAGCAATAAACCCCAAAAAAGCACCTATGATTGTAATTGTCAAATTGACAAGTATTTCAGCCCATTTACTAATATCACATTGAGCGGAAAACCAACCTACTACCGCAAAAGCGGAAATAACTACAATAAATATTAGCCATATATATATATTTGTTTTCATATTTCTTTCATTAACAATTATCATTTTTTAATCATTCTTTAATTCAGGCTGCAAAGATAGCGCTTTTCTGTCAATTTTCCATCCTTGCAATCCCCATGCGCTGTCCCGCTATTGCTGCTAACGTCCCAGCGGCTTGGCGATGTGGCGGTGCTTCTACTGCGACTACGCTGTCCAGCGTGATGTTTTTTATCGCCTTGAAGTTTCGGCGGAGACAAGTAGCCATTGCGCCAAACCGCAAGTTATATGCCGTATATTCATTTGTGTTTTTACTTTATTCATCATCAAACACCACAGATTTGCTTAATTCCTCAAACAGCCCTTGTATTCTTTCTAAATACTTTCTGTTTTTGGATGTCTGCATTATCAATTGAATCAAATTGTTGATATTGCTTTTTGCTAAATTTTCGCATATGGCTTCCATATTCTCTTTTCCTGCAAATTCAATGTTTTTTAAGTAAAGCAATAGCGTTAAGTATCTAAGGCTAATCTCGCCATTAACAACCGCATACATGCTATTTCTATTTGTTGACTCTAAAAACTCTCTGATGTTTTCTCCTTTCAATAATTGTTCTTCCGTAGAAGAAATATCATCACACACTCCCAAATCATTTTTAAATATCTCCCACAAACTATAAAAAAAGCCAGTATAGTTTGTAATTTCAAAGTTTTCTATTCTTTTCTGTGTTTTTAGTAATTCATAAGGTTTCTTTTTTTCGTAATATTCATATTGTTTTGTATGTTCAAATAGCGTATCATACAAAAAAGCCGTGTCATAATAATTGATGTCTTTGTATGCTCTTTCCCAATCAGGTTCCCATTCTTTTATTAAATTCAAAATACGTGTGTACTCTTCGTCCAAAGTTCTTTTATTCCTCTTTTCGTCACAAAAATGACAGGCAAGTATCAAATTGGGAGAAAGATATAATAGTTTTGGTGCATTAAACATAAGAAAATTATATGCATTCCGCATTGTATCTCCGTGAATATTATTTTGAGATAATACAAATAATTTCTTTAGGGCTACTCCAAAGTGAGGGTTGTTTTTTCTGTTTTGCCAAAATTGCTCAAATTTTTTCTGTTCGATACGCTTGTCGCTTACTGAACGATTTTCAAAAATATAATTTTCCCAAATACATTCTGCATCTTCTAAGTTTACGCTTTCTTTTAGCTGTGCCTGTTTTAGTATTTTGCTAAAAAAAGAAATAAAAGTGTATTCCGTATCATCAATTTGCATATTTAGCGACATGTTTTCTAATTCATTATTAAAACAATTTAAACAGTTACATATATGCATATATGAATTTGGATACTCACAAATTCTCTCAACAATTTTGTTAAAGTATGGATTAGAACATTTAATAAAACATTTTAAGGCTTCCTGCATTTTTTCACTTCCAACGTACCAACATTTTCGGATACAAAAATATAAGTATTCAAACTGAGTATTTGAAATTTTATCGCTAGAGGTAAAACCCAATGTTTGTTGAAAGAAATATGAACTTCGATATTTGTCTTTTATTATATTACTATTCATTGAGTATAGCGAAAAATATAACAAGGTTGTTAAGTGGTTTTTGCTGTCTGCTTGCTCGGCTATTCGCAACACAGCCTTCGCTTTTTCAACAGTTTCTCCGCTGATATTCTCGCTATCACTTGAAAATAAAAACAATTGAGTTCTAATTATAGAAAGTATTGTGTATCGCACATTAAAACCACAATTTTTCCACTTCAAAGAGTGTAATAATAGAAAGCGCATTATTTCATCAATGCTCTTGTTGTAGTTTTTTATGTCAATATCAACTTCATTAAATATGTTTTTCAAATCTTGCAAAATACTTGCTATATCTTTCGTTTCCTCTCCTACATCTTGTTTTTTTAGAAGTAATACCACGATTGACACAATGAGGCAAATAGATTCTTGTATGGTGTCCAGTTGACATATATCATCTTTTGATATATTAGCATTTGCTATCTTTTTGTGATAAAACAAAAACAATTTTATATTTTGTATTATTTGTTCTGTCTGTATTGACCCGTCATTACCTAAAAGACGAATATAATCTATCCAAATATACAAAGCCAAATTGAATAAATATAATGACGAAAACTTATCTTTCTCTTTTTTAAAATATTTTTCAAAATATGTATTTAACTCTGCCAGTTCAGTTGATATTCCGTCTATAAGGCTATATTGCAGTTCTTCCTTTTCTTTATAAAATATCCAAAGGAAGAACAACCTTTCCCAATACTGTTCTAACATAAAATAAATTAGGTGATCCGAAACAGATGCATAACTCTTATTTTCCAATAGTGCGTGGGCAAGAGAAGTATCTTTTGTTTTAAGAAATTTATAAAGATCTTCACAATCCAGATCCTCAAACCTAGATTCAATATCTGGAAAACTATCAAAATTCATAAATGCCTCAAGTACTATTTTGGTAGTTCTATCTCTTTGGAGGTGGTCGCCATGTATGCCGTTTATACTCATTTTGAAAGCGTGATTTATTACTCGCTCTGTATCTTTTTTTTGCAGATATGACAAGCTTTTTTCGGCTGTAAATAAATGTGCTTCTAATAACGCTATTCGAACTTCGACATCTTCAATACCACTGTCGGCAGATTGTAAATGATGCGATATTTTTTTTATATAGCGCACTTGAGGTTTCTTTCTAAATGAAAAATACCAAGACAATGCCCAATACTCTTGTCCATATTTATATATTTCTTCATAATCAAACAAATTAGGGTTGTTTTCTATCAAACAACTTATATTTTCATCAATGCTGAGAGTATCACTACCCTCATCATACTCATAATATTTTTTTATTTCACCATCGTTAAAATAGCTTTCTATTTGTTCTTGAGTCGGTTTTGTGCCAAAGATTTTTTTTACATATTTATCTTTTTCTCGTTCTTCTTTTCTTGGTGACATTCCCTCAATCAATCGTTTTTTTATATATTTAGAATTTGGAGGAAACCCATTCAAAGCTAGCAAATACAAAAAATTGAATAGGTTAAGGTTTGATTCTTTTAACTTAGATAGTTTGTCAGATAGCGATTGTTTTGATTCCCTAAAGAAGTATATTTTAGAAATGTCTTTAATCGTATCAAAGGAAACGTTGGTCTTGTCAAGTTTCAAATCAGTACATAATTTTTTCTTTTCGTCCCTGCTTAATAAAAGTAACGCTAGTTCAAAAAAGGTTGCACTGCCTTTACTTCTTATTTCACTAGTAATTTGTTGGTTAGAGCTAAATATTATCCAAAATATTTTCTTGTTTTTTTTGCTTTTGTTTTCAATATATTTCAATATAACGTCTTGCGAAAATTTATCTATTAAAGCAATATCGTCAATAATAATAATTTTTTTGCCCTCAAATTTATCTATTTTATTAACAACTTTATCTATAAGTGATTTGTACTCACAGTCTTCTTCTATATTTTCCGTCTTAATTTTTTTTAAAAATTCCTGCCCCTCTTTTTTCTTATCATTTCTTAATTTTCTTATCAAGTTGTAAAGATTATATACAAAGGTAACAATAATTATGAAGCCAACCACTCCACGCCATTGAGAAATGGTTAAGTTTATTCCAATTTGCTCTAACACAGAGTGAATATTGGGAACAAGCATCACAGCACCTACTAGTGTTACAAAGAAAAGAATCACATTAGAGCCAAAGGAAGATCTATATTTTTCAATAAGGCTTTCGTCAATAGCTAAATTTATTAATTTTTTCTCGCTCCCGATGAGTTTACTGATTACGGGAAACCTTGATTCTTCTTTTTTTATTGTTTCAACTATATCATCGTTGTCTTTTATAGTATTAGAAATGTCCAAAATTTTTTCTGCCAACCAAGAAATTCCATCACCTTTTTCACAGTTAATTAACATTCCGTTAGTTTCGTCGTTATTGTAACGAAAACTAGATATTCTGCGGTCTAAAATATCTTTAAAATTATCTTTTCCGCCAGAATCGTCTTTATTTATGAGCCAAGTTTTTACTTTGTCTACTTCAACTTCATTTTCGATGCTTTTGTCAATGCCTTCAAGTTTTCGCTCAAAAAAATTTTCGAATTTTCTTTTTTCTTCTTCTGAAATAATTGATTTTTTCATACTTTTTAAAAGATTATTGTTTTGTACAACTTATTTTTACTCAACGTCTGTTTCGGTGAAATACTTGCATATATGGCATATAACTCATAAATACACGCAAAGATACAACTTTTTTTTGAAACGGCAAAACTATTCGAAAGAGATTTATTCACAAAACGTTATTTCAAAAATCTCTACTGCGTAATTTGGATATTCAGACAGCTACTTTCTAAAATATAATACCCAAAATGCGTATCTTGGTCTGTATGGCGAAATTTTAACACTTTTTAAGTTTTTTTTCTGCTTTTTTTGTCGTAACTTTGCAGAAATTTTGTACTCAAAATGCGCTTGTTTTTAAATCAACAAAATAATCAATCGCCTGTCGGAAAAACTGCCTTATGTCAAATTCATCCGGTAAACCACACTGCTCTCAAGCGTATGCACGAACTGCTGCTGCTCAAAGCATACAGCCCAAACACTATCAAAACCTATTGCAACGAATTCGCACAACTGCTCTATCTGCTCAAAAACAACCCTGTTGATTCGCTCACACCACAACGCTTACGTTCATACTTCTTGTTTTGCGTAAAAACTCTCAATCTCTCGGAAAATATCATCCACAGTAGAATGAATGCCGTAAAATTCTACTTCGAACAAGTGCTTGGGCACGAAAAAATGTTCTTTGAAGAAATTCCTCGTCCCAAAAAGAAATCATTGCTACCCAAAGTCATTAGCAAAGGCGATATTGCAAAAATTCTTGACCATACCGATAATCTCAAACATATACTCATGCTTAAACTTTGCTACGGAATGGGATTGCGTGTGAGTGAAATTGTGAATTTGAAAATTAAGGATATTGATAGCAAGCGAATGCTTGTGCATATACAAGGTGCAAAAGGAAAAAAAGATCGCTATGTAACTTTACCCGAGTCGGCACTGAGTGATTTGCGAAACTATTACAAACTTTATCGCCCAAAAGACTATTTATTTGAAGGACAATACGGCGGACAGTATGCCGTTCGAAGTGTTCAAGCCGTTTTTAGAAATGCTATGCAAAAAGCAAAAGTCAACAAGTCGGTAGGTATTCACGGACTACGACATAGTTACGCTACGCATCTGTTAGAAAGTGGAACAGATATGATTTTCATTCAAAAATTATTGGGACACAGAGATATAAAAACAACCGAAATTTATGCAAAAGTGAGTAATCGCCATTTGCAAAATGTAAAAAGTCCGTTAGACGATTTGTAAAATTCACAGTTCATAAATATAAAAACATGCAAAAAATTCATTTCATATCCATAGGTGGCGCAGTTATGCACAACCTCGCAATAGCCTTACATCTCAAAGGCTACAGCGTATCGGGTACTGACGACGAAATTCGAGATCCGGCGAAATCCCGCTTGGAAAAATACGGATTAATGCCCGAAGAAATTGGCTGGAATACCGAAAAAATCACAAAGGATTTAGATGCCGCAATTCTCGGAATGCACGCCAGAAAAGACAATCCCGAACTCCAAAAGGCACAGGAGTTGGGATTGAAAATTTATTCTTTTCCGGAATTTTTATACGAACAATCGAAAGAAAAAACACGTATCGTTATCGGCGGAAGCCACGGAAAAACAACTACAACTGCAATGATTCTGCACGTTTTCAAGCATTGTAATATCGCTTGCGACTACATGGTTGGTGCACAATTAGCGGGTTTTGATGTCATGGTAAAACTCACGGATGGTGCTAAATTCATGGTTTTAGAAGGCGATGAATACTTGACTTCGCCGATCGACAGACGCCCAAAATTTCATGTTTACAAACCCGATATCGCACTGATCAACGGCATTGCGTGGGATCATATCAATGTGTTTCCAACATTTGAAATTTATGTAGAGCAATTCAAGATTTTTGCAGATGAAATCACTCCAAACGGTTGTTTAATCTACTATTCGGAAGATGAGAAAGTGAATAAAATTGCAAAGAATGCACGTCCGGATATTACAAAAAATCCTTATAAATTTCCCGAACACACCATTGAAAATGGAATTACAACCGTTATTTTCGATGGAAAAGCCTATCCGTTGCAGGTTTTCGGGAAACACAACTTGCAAAATATCAGCGGTGCATGGGAGGTTTGCAAATGTGTGGGTGTTTCCGACGAACAATTTTTGACAGCGATACAATCTTTTTCCGGAGCATCAAAACGTTTGGAATTAGTAGCAGAATCAGGCGATACAGCAGTTTATAAAGATTTTGCACATGCACCATCAAAATTAAGAGCAACCGTAAGTGCAGTGAAAGAACAGTTTCCAAATCGTACGTTGATTGCCTGCATGGAATTGCATACATTTAGCAGTTTAGCACAGGAATTTTTGACCGAATACGAAGGCTCTTTTGCTATGGCAGATGAAGCAATTGTGTACTTCAACCCACACACGATTGCACATAAAAAACTACCGGAACTGACTATCGAAAACGTGAAAAAAGCTTTTGGTCGTGAGGATATCTTGGTGTTTAATGATAGCCAAAAACTACAACAGCACTTATTTGAAAAAAAATGGAAAAATGCCAATTTACTTCTAATGAGCTCTGGAAATTTCGATGGCCTGAATGAAGCCGAGTTTGACTAATTTCAACTAACAAATGCAACTTTAAGTAGCAAAAAACAGTTGGGGGCATGCCCCCAACTGTTTGGGAAAATGACTACTTTTACAGTTGCTATGAAAAAAGTACACTTAACCCGAGAACAAAGGTACACAATTTTTGCGATGTACAAGCAAAATTGTAGTCAAAAAATGATTGCTGAAGCAATCTGCAAGAACAAATCTGTGGTAAACAGAGAGTTAAAACGCAACGCAAATTCTAAAGGTAGATACTCCTTTGAATATGCCCAAGACATGGCAAATTTACGCAAAGACCGACTAAA
>WQWD01000012.1 GCA_009785545.1 Treponema sp.
CAATTTATCGCAGGGTCTAAATAAAAGTACAGCTCTTTTTATTGGAAGAAGCGGAAAACGCCTGTCAAGAAAGGGAATCTGGAAAAATTATGCAAAATATGCGTGTATTGCCGGAGTTTCATCGCGCCTTCATACACTACGGCACAGTTTCGCTACAGCTCTTTTGTCGGGAGGAGCGGATTTAAGAACCGTACAGGAATTATTGGGGCATGCGGATCTTGCGACAACTCAAATTTACACACATATAGAAAGATCTCAGCTTAAAGAAAGTCATCGTCGTTTTTTACCCAACCTTTCCGGGGTTTCAACTTCGGAAAGACTACAGGACAGAGGAGGGGTGTAAAATGAAAGTAAAAAGTGTTTTTAAAGCTATAATAATTCTTGTTATTTTGGGCGCTCTTGCAGTTTTTATATACAACAGAACTACTACAAGGAACTCAAGAGAATTAGAAAGAGCCATGATTGAATTAAGTCCGCGCGGAGGTACGCCTGAAACCATCGAAAGTTTAAGGCAGGCGATAAGATTACACGAAGAGCAAATTGAAAGGCACGTAAGAGATGCCGCGCGAACCGGCGTTTACTGGAGAATACTTGGGATCAGGCTTGCCGACAGAAATATGCACCGTGACGCTCTTGACGCTTTTCAAAGAGCAATTGATTTTAACACCCGTGATGCGTCATCGTTTTATTTGGCGGGAATATCTGCGGCTCATGTTGCGAAGTCGATTGTCGGATTTTCTCCTGACTCAGAATCGCAAAGGGAGCATTATTTCAGGCTTGCGGAAAACGCTCATTTGCGTGCGCTGGAGCTGGATGTAACATATACTCGGCCTATGTACGCGCTTGGTATTTTATACGCTTTTGAACTGAATCGTCCCGAAGACGCAATTATTCAATTGGAGCGTTTATTGCAAATAAGGCCGTCTGATATAGATTCGTTATTTGTTCTTGCCAGAGCTTATTTTATGACAGAAGATTTTGCGGCGGCAATTGAAGTTTACGACAGAATCATTGCCCGTACAAGAGATCAAAATGTAATGAGGGAAGCTCAAAACTTAAGAGATACTGTTATGGGGATTAGATATGAATAATAAAACCACCGGCGAACGCGGTTTGTTAGATTTAATTATTTCTCTTTTACCGGGACTTAGGCTTACAGAAAAAATAATTTTGTTAAATACCTTTGACACTACAGACCAATTATTTGTACAATCAAAAAGAGACATCGAAAAAATTATAAACCGCCAATTGGCAAGTTTTTGGGATATATCTGAAATAAGCGAAAAGTGTGCTCGAATTGATACTGTTTGCAAAATGAGGTCTGTCAGTTGGGTATCATGGAATGATACTGATTATCCTCCTCTGTTACGTGAAATGCATGATCCGCCTTCGGTGATTTATTGGAGAGGCGCTCTTCCAAATCCCGAAAAAACACTTTTAGGAATTGTAGGAACAAGAAACCCAAGTTCTGAGGCTGCAGAGCAGACGTATAAAATTGCGGGAAATCTTTCAAGATTGGGATTCTCTGTTGTTTCCGGTCTTGCTTTGGGCATTGATTCGATGGCGCACAGGGGAAATCTTGTTGGAAGCGCTCCAAGTTACGCAGTATTGGGATCCGGCATTGACGAGATTTATCCTTCGTCAAACAGGCCTTTGGCAAAACGGATTCTTGATTCCGGCGGAGCGATTATTTCTGAATATCCGCCGGGGGTAAAACCTGCCAAATGGACTTTTCCGGCGAGAAACAGAATAATCGCAGGGCTGACACGCAGTGTATTAATTGCAGAGGCTCCTTTTAAATCGGGCGCTTTGATAACTGCGGCGTTTGCTTTGGAGCAGGGAAAAGATTTATGGGTAGCATCGGAAGGGCTGCAAGCTGATGTTTCACTTATCGCAAAGTATGATAAACGCGGTACTGTAAAACTTGCAAGCGAAGGCGCCGAAATTATTTATTCCGCTTCTGATATATTGAGAAAATGGAATATAGATATAACAAACGTAAATACGGAACGCTTGCGTTCTTCAATAACAGATAATAAGGAGCTAATTTTTTCAATGGCGGAATTTCTTGACATTGATATTTAAGGACATAATATGGCAAAAGAAAAAGTAGTTAAAGAGAAAAAGAAAACAACAAAGAGTCTACAAAAACGTGAAAAACAGACTCTTATAATTGTTGAATCTCCGGGAAAAGTAAAAACAATAGAAAAATACCTTGGCGGTTCCTACAGTGTGAAAGCTTCAATGGGACATTTAATTGATCTCCCAAAATCCAGAACAGCGATTGATGTCGAACATAATTTTGAACCTGAGTATATAACAGTGCGAGGTCGTGCGAAGATATTAAAAGAATTAGTGTCTGAGGCAAAAAAATCCGGCAGAATATTACTTGCCTGCGATAATGACCGTGAGGGAGAAGCAATTGCCTGGCATTTACGCAATTCAATCGTAACAAAAACAAAAGACATTCCGATAGAGCGTATAAGCTTTAACGAAATTACTCCTCAGGCTGTTAATGACGCTGTTCTGAATCCTCGTGACATTGACGAAACAAAAGTTGCTGCGCAAAAAGCCCGCAGAGTTTTAGACAGGCTTGTCGGGTATCATCTTTCTCCGCTGTTATGGAAAAAAGTAAAAAATGGCTTATCCGCCGGCCGTGTTCAATCAGTAGCTTTGCGTTTAATTTGCGACCGTGAAAAAGAAGTTGAAAGTTTTATCCCGGATGAATATTGGACTCTTGAGGCTGATTTTAAAACAGGAAAAACAATATATACAGCCCAGCTAGTCCTTTGGAATAACGCAAAACCTGAATTAAAAAAAGAAGCGGAAGTAAACGCTTTAATCGATAAATTACATGACAAAGAATGTATAGTATCAGATGTTCGGGAAACAGAAAAAACAATAAGACCTAAAGCCCCCTTTAACACTTCTCAATTACAGCAGGCTGCGGCAAATCGTCTTGGTTTTACATCACGAAAAACGATGCAGGTTGCGCAGCAATTATATGAAGGCGTGAATCTTGGATCTTCAATGGTAGGTCTTATATCATATATGCGTACAGACAGTGTCCGTATTTCAAACACGGCACTTGAAGATGTGCGGAACTGGCTTGAAAAAAACTTTCCAAAAGAACTTCCTCAAAAACCGAATGAGTATGCGGTCGGGAAAAAAGCTCAAGATGCGCACGAAGCAATAAGACCTACATATACGGAATATACACCCGACTCAATAAAAGAATATCTTTCAAAAGACCAATTGCGCCTTTATACAATTATTTGGGAACGTTTTGTTTCCAGCCAGATGAGTAACGCTAAAAGTAAAACAGTCAGCGTGGATATAAAAATAACCGCAGATCAAGATGAAGCTGTTTTCCGTGTCAGCGGCACAAAATTGATCGAAAAAGGTTTTTATAAAGTTTTAAAACTGCTTTCTTCAAAGGATGAAAACAAAGGTTCTTATCCATCGTTTAAAACCGGTGACAAATTAAAATCGGAAGAATTCAGAAGCGAGCAGCATTTTACTCAAGGGCCTGCCCGTTATACCGATGCTTCAATTGTGCGTACTCTCGAAGAAAAAGGCATTGGCAGACCGTCTACATACGCTTCAATAATTTCGGTATTGCTGGATCGATATTACGTTACCCGCTCAAACAAACAATTGGTTCCTACAGTCTTGGGCAAATTGATAAACGAAGTTTTAGCAGAACATTTTAAACTTTATGTTGATGTCGATTTTACAGCCTCTATGGAAAATAAACTTGATGAAGTTGAGGAAAACAAAATCAGGTGGCCGGAAATGATCAGGGAATTCTGGCATCCTTTTAAAGATACAGTTGATGAAGTTACTAAATCAGTTGAATCTTATAAAGGAACGTTAGACGAAATCACGGATCATATATGTGAAAAATGCGGAAAACATTTGGTAAAAAAACTCGGGCGTTTTGGTTTTTTCCTTGCCTGCTCCGGATTTCCGGAGTGCCGCAATACAAAATCAATCCCTCTTGCTAAATGTCCAAAATGTCAGGGAGATGTCGTTGCCAGAAAAACCAAAGGCAGGGGGAAAGAATTTTACGGTTGTTTAAATTACCCTGATTGTGATTTTATAAGCCACTTCAAGCCAATAAATCAAGATTGTCCAAAATGCGGACACTTTTTGGTTGAAAAATACGACAAGAAAAACGGCTCTCATAAGTTGTGCATAAACCCCGACTGTGATTACTTACACAGTGCGGAAGAAGAGGAATACAAGGAACAAGAATGAAAAATTGTTTAGGTCTTTTACAGGAATATCTCTCTTACATTGAGTCTGTTAAGGGCTGCTCACAGAGAACTGTTGAGGCATATAAAAACGATCTTTCCCGTTATGCGAATTACTGCACCAATCATGGAATTGCTCCTGAAAAAGCCGCTCCCTATGAAGTGCAAAGTTATATTGCCGATTTATCTGCGGAAAATTTTTCGGCTGTCAGCGTTAACAGATGTCTGTCTTCCATAAGAGGATTTTACCGCTGGCTTGTTCGTTTTGAAAAACGTGAAGATAATCCGACTTCGGCTTTGCGTAATGTAAAAACACCTGTCAAACTTCCTTCGGTTTTATGGGAAAAAGAAATGGCCGACTTCGCTTCGCTCCCCGAAACTGCGGGCATTCTTTGGGCGCAAAGAGATAAAGCGTTGATTTTGGCGATGTATTCAGCGGGGTTGCGTATATCAGAGCTCGCTTCTCTTTCCATTGGAAATATTTCTCCTAAACTTGATGAAGCTAAAATTACCGGCAAGGGAGGAAAACAGCGTTTTGTGTTTTTTTCGGATGAAGCGAAAAATGCTATTATTGAATATCTTCCTCATAGAGCCGCTGTGTTGACTATGATTGGAATAGATCCAAAATTAAAAATCGGAAAAAACTCAACGCTTTTTATCAGTAAAAAAGGAAAGCCCATTTCTATTTCCGGAATAAGATGGATAATTACAAGTTACGCGGGACAGCACGCGGGACAGCACGCGGGGCAGTACTCAGGCGGTAAACGTATTCATCCTCATACGCTGCGCCATAGTTTTGCCACCCATTTAGTTAATGCGGGATGTGATGTACGGCTGGTTCAGGAAATGCTTGGTCATTCAAGCCTTTCAACAACACAGCGTTATACGCACGTAAGTATTGAGAATTTAAAAAGAGTTTATTCGGCGAGTCACCCTCATGCGAAGAACAATCGAACCTCTGGTTCAGAACAAATTAGCGGGAGAAAATTATGAAAGATAGAACGGACATCCATTCTACTACTGTGATTGCTGTGAGAAAAGACGGCAAGGTTGCTATGGCGGGAGACGGCCAGGTGACTATGGGAAATACGGTTATGAAAAACAACGCACGAAAAGTGCGCAAGCTCATGGATGGGAAGGTGCTTTGCGGCTTTGCGGGAGCTACGGCTGACGCATTTACCCTCTTTGACAGGTTTGAAGGCAAATTAAAAGAATACTCTGGTGATTTGCTGAGATCTGCTGTGGAATTGGCAAAAGATTGGCGTATGGATCGGACTTTGAGGCGGCTTGAAGCGTTATTGCTGGTTGCGGATGCCTCAAAAACACTTTTAATTTCCGGCACTGGCGATGTAATTGAACCGGCGGAAAGTGCGCTTGCAATTGGTTCCGGCGGAAATTATGCCTACTCTGCGGCTTTAGCGTATCTTGACGGCAGTGAATATAATGCGGCTCAAATTGCGGAAAAAAGTTTACAAGTTGCAGGTAATATCTGCATTTATACTAATATGCAGATAACATTGGAGGAATTACAATGAAACGTACAGAAAAACAAAATGGCGGCGGAGTTAAAGAATCTTTAGCAGAAAAACAGATAATAGGGAGTACGTGCGAACTTACTCCCAGAGAAATCGTAGCGGAATTGGACAAATACATTGTCGGTCAAAAAAACGCTAAAAGAGCGGTTGCTGTTGCTTTGCGTAACCGCCTGCGAAGGCTTAGGTTGGATCCTGAGTTGCGTGAAGATATTGCGCCCAAAAATATTCTTATGATAGGCCCTACAGGTGTAGGAAAAACAGAAATAGCGAGAAGGCTTGCAAAACTTGCCGGTTCTCCGTTTATCAAAGTGGAAGCTACCAAGTATACAGAAGTTGGTTATGTCGGCAGAGATGTAGAATCGATGATTCGTGATTTGATGGCAGCTGGGTTTCAGATGGTAAAACAGGAAATGCAGGAATCTGTTACGCAAGAAGCGGAAAAACGTGCCGAAGAAGCTCTTTTAGATTTATTGATTCCTCCCACAAGCCCCAAAAAATCCGCAAATCCGCAGAAAAATTCATCTCCGGCTATTAAACCAATCGGAGCTTTTACAATAAATCCGGAAAACTCAAACGGAAGCATTTTTGGGGCAACCTTGCAAATGGGAATTCCTTTCATGAAAAATCCTGACGGGACTATTTCACAGGCAAATGTAAATGAAACTGAAACAGATGATCAAACAGAATATACTGAGCCTGTCGAAGAACCAAAGGATGACAAATTCAAAGCCACAAGAGAAAAATTTCGTGTAATGCTTCGTGAAGGAAAACTTGAAGATAATGCAGTCGAAATTTTTGTAGGCAGTAATCCGCAATTTCCGCCAATGGAAATGATGGGCGGCAGTATGGAAGATATAGAATCGGCGCTTTCAGGTTTTGCGGGTTTCTTTGGCGGCGGCAAAAAGAAAAAGGTTGTTACGGTTTCAAGAGCCAGAGAAATTCTTAAAGCCGAAGAAGCCGAAAAATTGATAGACCGTGATAAAGTAAGCGATGAAGCCAGAGCCCGTGTCGAAGAAACAGGAATTGTTTTCATTGATGAAATTGACAAAATTGCCGTTAAGAGCGACAGAGGCGGAGGCCCTGATGTTTCCCGTGAGGGTGTTCAGCGTGACATTCTTCCGATTGTCGAAGGTGCTACGGTTAACACAAAATGGGGGCCAGTAAACACCGACCATATTTTGTTTATAGCGGCAGGAGCGTTTAACGTCAGCAAACCGTCAGATTTGATCCCCGAATTACAGGGACGTTTCCCTCTCCGTGTGGAATTGGATTCGCTCGGCAAAGATGACTTTCTGCGTATTTTGACAGAGCCAAAAAATGCGCTTATAAAACAATACACAGAGCTTCTTGGAACTGAAAAAATTAAACTGACATTTCCCCCTGAAGCCATCGAGCATTTAGCCGCCCTTGCCGCTGAAGTAAATTCAAAACTTGAGAACATAGGCGCACGCAGGCTTCATACAATAATGGAAGCACTTTTGGAAGAGCTTTCTTTTGAAGCCTCAGATATCGCTCCTGCGGATATTAACATTACAGTCGATTATGTAAATGACAAATTAGCTGATATTGTCAAAGACCAGGACTTGGGGAGGTATATTCTCTAGTAAAGAACAGAGGGCAAAAACGTGGGTAATTACAGTTTTTTGCCATTTTGCCGAAATTTTATATAGAGAGGAAGAAAAATGAATACTTTTGCAAGAACAGTTGATTTACTGCATAGAGCGATGGATGCGTCAGTGGTTCGCCGTCAGGTTATCGCTAACAATATCGCTAATGCGGATACGCCCAATTTTAGCAGGACTGTTGTCAATTTTGAAAGTGAATTGAAACGGGCTTTGGAATCGGAAAACAGAAGGCCGGCTTTGGAAATTAACATGACTCGTGAAGGTCATTTTCCTAATTTCAGGGAAAGGGATTACAGAGATGTGCAGATTCGCCGTGTTTTGGATTTTACAAGTATCTATAACAATAACGGGAATAATGTTGATCCAGAACAGGAATTCATGCTTGCCACACAAAATCAGATGGCATACACGCTTTTTGCTCAAGCGGCAGCATTTGAATTCAGCCAAATAAATCAAATTTTAAGAGGATAATAAATGGGTATTTTTAGTTCAATAAACACAGCGGCGACAGGGCTTTCTGCTAACAGATTAAGGCTTAATGTTATTGCAGACAATATGGCTAATGTTAACACTACAAGAACGACAGAAGGCGGAGCTTTCAGACGCAGCCGTGTTATTATGCGCCCGGTAGCGGAAGGGCCCTTTTGGCGTTCGCCGTTTTTGCCGGAATCATTGGATAACGGAATCGGCAGAGGAGTGCGTGTTGTTGAAGTTCAAAAAGATAGAACAACCGAGCCTCGTTTTATTTTCGATCCAACTCACCCCGACGCAATTTTAACAGGGCCGAGGGAAGGTTATGTCGAAATGCCAAACGTAGATATAGTAACCGAAATGGTAGACATGATTTCTGCGACTCGCTCATACGAAGCGAATGCCGCAATTATCGAAGGATCAAAAGCCATGTTCATGCGAGCTTTGGACATAGGCATGAGATAAAAATAAAAAACTTAACGAAGAGCGGATATTTGTTCTTTGTTGTTTTAATTATGGGAGGGTTTTATGACGATTTTTAACAATGATGCTTTTGTCAGCGCCGCAGCTACAAGAGATTTTTCCACAGTTATGAATGTTACGCGTCAAGGGCACATGACGCCGCCTGACAGTCCGTTTTCTGGAAGCGGGGAGAACATTCTGCACCTAAGGGATACAGTGGGAGCCGGAAGCATAACAAGAGCGGGGACTTTTGAAGACGCTATGCTGCAAGCACTGGACAGAGTCTCAGGAGCGCAGCAGCAGGCGAGTAATTTACAGCAGCAGGCAATTATAAATCCGGGTTCAATTGATATTCACGATATTACAATTGCTCAAGCCGAAGCGAATATGGCACTTGGCATTACTCGCAATATTTTAAGCAGATTGGTTCAAGGCTGGAGAGATTTGATAAACACTAGATAAAAAAGAACAAAGAAAGAATAACAAATAACGATTAACTTTGTTATTTGTTAATTCTTATTTGAATATTGGGGGGGAACAAATGAATGAGTTCTTAAAAAAAATTATCACGAAAGGCACTGCTTTGTGGGCAGAATGGACGACGCAAAAAAAACTAATTTTTGTCGGAAGCTGTATTGTCGTTCTGGTACTGGTTATTGCGCTTTTCAGGGTTTCAGCAACGCCTGTATTGTCGCCTGTAGTAAATTTCGCTATTACCGATGAAGAGACGCTTCGAAGGGTTGTTACGCGAATCAATCAGGAGGACGTAGAGGCTGTTGTAGGAGCGGACGGGATTGTGCGTGTATCTGATGCGGCTGTTGCCCGGCGGATGAGAGTAATTCTTATAAACGAGGATATACTACCAAGAGGAATTGATCCGTGGCAGGTTTTTGACAGAGAAAGATGGACGTTAACCGACATGGAGCGAAATGTCAATTTTCAACGTGCTCAGGACAGAATGATTGCGGATCATATCAGAGCAATTCGAGGTATTGATAATGTCGAGTTAAGAGTAATACGGCCTGCCAGATCTCTTTTTGCAATGGATCAAAATCCGGTCAGTGCTGCTGTAACTATTTTTCCGACACCGGGCAGTGATATTCAAAATAACAGGCAGGCAATCGAAGGTATTCAAAGAATACTGCAATTTGCGGTTGAAGGTTTGCAGGCAGATCACATAACAATAACAGATCATACAGGCCAGATACTCAATGACTTTGAAAGCCTGGCGGCGTTTGACAGATTGTCGCTTATAGAACAGGAACGCAGGCTTATCAGGCGTGAGGAAGCTCATTTAAGAGGATTAGTTCTTTCCGCTCTTCAAAGCACTTTTTCTTCGGATCGTGTAAGAGACCTTAATGTCAGAATCGATATGGATATGTCGCAGATGACTGTAGAGACAAGAGAAAATTTTCCCTTTGTTTTAAGGCCAAGAACACCGGGGCTGCCTTTTGATGATTCTGAAATTTACAAATCAGTTGTTGTCGGAGAAACGACTTCTACAACAACATGGAGAGGAACCGGATTTAACCCGGAAGGTCCGGCCGGTGTAGAAGGTCATGTTCCACCGTCTTTCAGGGATATGTCTAATCTTTATGGTCAAATGGAACAAGAAACAAGAACTATTAACCATGAAATAAACCAGCGTAACATACAGGAAGTAAGAAGCCCTTCGGTAGATCGTGTAACGGTTTCGGTTAACATTGACGGAACCTGGAGAATCAGGCACGACGAGAGGGGGAACCCGATTATTCTGCCTGACGGAACAATCGAAAGGGAATATACTCCAATACCTCAGGAAAAAATCGAACAAGTTGGAGCTTTAATCCGTGATGCTGTAGGTTTTAGTGCGGTTAGAATGGATTCTGTTACAGTGCATAATATCCCGTTTGATCGCACATTGGAATTCCGCGAACAAGACGCCGCTTTTTTCAGGCAAAGGCAAATTCAAACAACAGTTATTGTTTTTATTTCCGGTTTGACATTATTGTTATTTGGATTTATGCTGTTTAGGATGATCTCCCGCGAGATGGAAAGACGTAAACGGATTGCCGAAGAAGAACGAGCGAGACGTGAACAGATGATGCGGGAAAGCGCAATGGTAGACGCTGAGCACGATGGAACGGAAGTTTCAATTTCCTACGAAGAGCGTACAAGAATGGAATTGATGGAAAACGCCATCAATATGGCAAAAGAACATCCCGATGACGCAGCCCAGCTCATCAGAACATGGCTTTTGGAGGATTAGTAATGAAATATCATTTCATTTTCGATTTAATTATTCGGCTTGCAGCCGAACTATAGTCAATTAACTTTATTAATTGACTATTTCCGATTGTAATTACTTATTGTACAAGAAATTATTCAATTCCTTGTACAATAAGTAAAATTAAAGGATTATACATAGAGGTTAAAATGGCAAAAGCAATAATACCAAGTACCGCTGCAGGTACTTCAAAGAAAAAAGGTCCAAAAGAATTTTCGGGCCGTCAAAAAGCTGCGATATTTCTCGTAACAATAGGTTCGGAAATATCCGCAGAAATATTTAAATTCCTGCGTGAAGATGAAATAGAAACTCTTACATTTGAAATAGCACGCCTTGAAACAATTGACGCTGAGCAAAAAGACGCTATTTTGCAGGAATTCCAGGAACTGATGATGGCAAATCAGTTTATCTCCACAGGCGGTATTGATTACGCCAGAGAATTACTGGAAAAATCATTAGGAAGCCAGAAAGCTATCGATATAATTAATCGCCTTACTTCAAGCCTTCAGGTTCGTCCTTTTGACTTTATCCGCCGCACAGACCCGGCGCACCTTTTAAACTTTATTCAACAGGAACATCCGCAGACTATCGCTTTGATATTAGCGTATCTTGAGCCTAACAAAGCTTCTTTTATTCTGCAAAATATGCAGCAGGAAGTTCAAAGCGATGTTGCCCGCCGTATCGCCACTATGGACAGAACAAGTCCGGAAGTTTTGCGGGAAGTTGAACGTGTTTTAGAAAAGAAACTTTCGTCATTGTCGAGTGAAGATTACACAGCGGCAGGCGGCGTTGAAAGCATTGTTGAAATTCTTAACCTTGTTGATCGCGCGTCAGAAAAACAAATCATCGAAGCTCTTGAAGATGAAGATCCCGAGCTCGCCGAAGAAATCAAAAAACGTATGTTCGTATTCGAAGATATTGTTATGCTCGACGACAAAGCCATTCAAAAGGTTATGCGCGAAGTGGACTCACAAGAACTTGCAAAAGCCTTGAAATCGGTTGACTCAGAGGTTCAAGACAAGATATTCAAGAATATGTCTAAACGAGCCGCAAGTATGCTCAAGGAAGACATGGAGTATATGGGGCCTGTACGTTTGAAAGACGTCGAAGAAGCGCAGCAAAAGATTGTGTCCATTATCCGCCACTTGGAGGATACCGGCGAAATTGTAGTTGCACGCGCCGGCGAAGACGAATTGGTAGTATAAAGAAAAAATCAACCATACCCCGTCAGTTTTGCGGCGGGGTTGGTTGATTAAAATATTTACCAGAGAGGTATTATGTTAAAAGCTGTTTTTAGACCAGGCGAATTAATTGCGATTTCTGACAAGGTAGTGCTTGATTCTCCAACTTCATATTCGGATCTTGCTCATCTTGGAGCTGTTGATGATTTGGTAGATGAAGAGGATGCGATAGAAGAATATAAAGGCCCTACCGCCGATGATCTTCGCCGTGAAGCGGAAAATTTCAAAACTAATTGGGCAGCGGAAAAAGAACGTATGCTTGAGACGGCAAAGGCAGAGGCTGAAAATATTATTCAGGGTGCACGCGACGCCGCTTTTGAAGAAGTTAAACGGCAGACTGATGAAGCGTTAGTTATCAAACAGCAGGCGGAAACCGAAGCGGAACGTATTATTGCAGAGGGTCAACAAAGAGCTTTAGAAATTGAAAATGAAGTAAGACAATCCAAAGAGGCTGAACGCAAAGCTGCTTTTGAAATGGGCAGAGAAGAAGGGCGTCTGGAAGGGTTTGCTGATGGCGAAGCGGAAGTTCAGCGTCTCATCGAAAGAACCCAAACAGTACTCGAAAGAGCTCAAGACAAAAGGGCAGAAATTTTAAGTGAAACAGAAAAACAGATAGTTGATCTTGTTCTTTTAATTTCACGAAAAGTAATCAAGGTTATTTCTGAAAATCAGCGTAATGTAATTATAAATAATGTAACTGAGGCTCTGCGAAAAGTTAAAGCCAGAGGTGATGTAATAATTAAAGTTAATCTTGTTGATTTGGAACTTGCAACGCATCATAAAGACAAATTCATAAAACAGCTTGAAGGTGTGAAATCAATTCAGGTGGTAGAAGACAGTTCTGTTGATTCAGGCGGCTGTATAATTCAAACTGATTTTGGTGAAATTGACGCCAGAATTTCCAGCCAGCTCTCTGAGCTTGAAAACAGAATACTCGATATTTCTCCGGTAAAACAGGCGGCAAATGATACGGCGGCTCCTGTGCCAAAAGGCGCAAATGTAAAAGCAGTTTTGTCTGCGACATCTTCGATGTTAAATTTAAACAGAAAAAAATCTGACACAGTTTTTGAGTCTGACGAAGAAATGAATTTTGAACCAGATTCCGATTCCGAAGACAATGTTTCTCAAGGCGTAAATGCCGCAATTACAGCTTCAGCTGCTTTAGCCGCTTTGGCTACTATGGCGCAGAAAGGAAAAAGAGAAGCAGATAAAAAAATCAGGGAAAATTTGGAAAGTTTAGCTCAAAGATAATTGCTGAAACAGCATGAAGAGGGAGGGCTGCATGCAGGTAATCGAACAAACAGAAATCGAAATCGAAGTAGAAAACGATGTTTACGAAATATTCGAAAAATATTTAGAATCCGCAGAAAGAACAGACCCAATAAAATGTGTCGGCAGGGTAACAAAAGTTCACGGCTTATTGATAGAGAGCTCTGGCCCTCAGGCAATCATTGGCGAAATTTGCAGAATTATTACTTCCAGAGAGGGAAAAATAATAATGGCTGAAGTTGTCGGTTTACATGATGAAACCGTACAATTGATGTTATATGATGAACCAAGCGGAATTGAAATTGGAGACAAAGTTACCGCTCTTGGCAGCCGTCTTGAAGTGCCGGTTTCCGATAATTTACTTGGCAGAGTTTTAGACGCTTTAGGCAATCCAATAGACGGGAAGGGCAGTATCGCTTCAACTTCCATGTATCCGGCTCTTGCAAACCCGCCGGATCCGTTAAAAAGAAAATTGATAACAGAGCGCATAACAACAGGCGTTCGGGCAATAGACGGGCTGATTGCTGTTGGAAAAGGGCAGAGGCTTGGGATTTTTGCCGGTTCGGGTGTTGGAAAATCAACTTTACTTGGAATGATTGCACGTAACACAAGCGCCGATGTCAATGTGGTTGCGCTTATCGGAGAGCGTGGGCGTGAAGTAAATGATTTTATAGAAAATGTTCTTGGAGAAGAGGGATTAAAACGAAGCGTTGTAGTGGCAACCCCTTCTAATTCGCCTCCGCTTGCCAGGCTTCGCGGCGCTTATGTGGCAACCGCCATTGCCGAATATTTCCGAGATCAGGGAAAAGACGTAATGTTGTTTTTTGACTCTGTTACACGTTTTGCCCGTGCTATGAGAGAAATAGGTCTTGCTTCCGGAGAACCCGCCGCGCAAAAGGGGTATCCGCCTTCCATGTTTGATTCAATGCCCAAGCTGCTGGAAAGGTCGGGGACATCAGACAAGGGCAGTATCACGGGATTTTATTCGGTTCTTGTTGACGGCGATGATTTAGACGAACCTGTAACAGATACTGTCAGGGGTATTTTAGACGGCCATATTATATTATCACGGCAGTTACAGCACGCTAACCATTATCCCCCGATAGATGTGCTTCACAGTATTTCACGTCTGGCTCGTTATGTGTCCGGCCCTCTTTCACGTAACGCATCAGGAGTTATCCGAAAATATATGGCAGATTACTCAAGCAAAGAAGACTTGATAAATGTTGGAGCTTACCGTCAGGGAACTAATCCTTCTATTGACGCCGCTATTGCGATGCACGACCCTATCGAAAAATTTTTGGTACAGGAAGTTTATGAGCAGTCAACGCTGGAAGATACACTGACCTTTATGTCTGAATTAACAGGCATTGAAATTCCGCAAGAAGAAATGACAGATGAAGGCACTAAATTTTCGCAGCCTTCCGAAGATGTACACAGAGAAAAGGCACAGCAGCCGCAAAAAAATGATTTAATCACGGAAGATTCAACAGCGGCGCTTAACAGTGTAGCGTCTCTTTTTTCGACATTGCCGGGAATGAACATTCTAGATGACAATTAAAAGACTATATGAAAAAATTTAATTTTAACCTTGAAAAAATCCTCGAACTTAAAAGATTCAGCGAAGAAGAAGCAAAAATGGCGCTTGGTCTTGCTATCGGTGTTCTTACTCAAATTGAAAATAAAATCAAAGAAACGGCATTAAAGCAGCATAACGCTGCCTCTGAACGTTTCAAAAATCCCGCTCAAATGCTGATGTGGAATAACTACATCGAAAGACTCCAGCAAGAGACAGAAAAACTTATGGAAGAAGCAGCTCAAGCGGAGCTTGTAGTCGAAGAAAAAAGAAATTTGTATACAGAAGCTTTTAGAGATTTAAAAGCAATGGAAAAATTAAAAGAAAAAAAAGAGACAGAGTACAAAAAAATAATGGAAACCAAAGAAAGTTTGGAACTCGATGAAATATTCGCCGCTCGTGCTAGTGTTCTGTAATATTCGGTTTTGAGAATTATTACTGAGACTGCTTCTATTCACTTCTTCTTAAAAGCCTCGGCGAAAGGGTTATACATAGTTCCGTCATCGTTTGATGATTGGTATTTGTTATTATTCCCTTGCGGTTTTCCCGCTCCCTGCTTGTAAACAGGTTTTTCCGCTTTTTCTCTGCCTGCCAAAACCTTAGGTTTTTTATCAGGCTGTTTATTGTCAGACGGCTTTCCGGCAGTTTGAGAGGCGGCGCTCTGGCTTTTCCTTGACAAACTAATCCGCCGCCTGTCCCTGTCAAGACCGATGATCCTGAAATCCAGAACATCGCCGACTTTGAGCGTATCAAGAGGGTTTTTTACATATTGATCGCTCATTTCCGAGATATGAACAAGAGCGGTTTCTTTAATACCAAGGTCTACAAATGCGCCGAAGTCAACAACATTTTTAATTTTACCGGTGATCATCATGCCTTCGTTTAAATCCTCAAAGGTAACAACACCTTTTCGCATAATTGGTTTTGGATAACCTTCTCGTGGATCACGTCCCGGTTTTTTAAGTTCTTCGGAGATGTCAAGGATAGTGATTTTGCCAACTCCGTGTTTTTCATGCAGTTCTGTTATACTTTGCTGGCTAAGAGAAGCGTTACCAGTAATTGTTTTAAGTATGTCTCTTGCTACAGAATAGTTTTCGGGGTGAACCCATGTGTTGTCCAAGGCTTCTGCGCTTTCGGGGATTTTTAAAAAGCCTGCACATTGTTCAAAACTTTTTGGCCCCATGCCGGGAATAGAGACAAGTTCCGCACGGCTTTCGATCTTTCCCTTTTTATCACGATACTGAACAATTTTTTTTGCCAGCGAAGTGTTTACGCCGGAAACGTATTTGAGTAACGAAGCGCTTGCCGTGTTCAGGTTTACTCCAACGTTATTTACAACTGATGATACTACTTCGTCAAGCGTACCGCCAAGTTTTTTTTGGTTTACATCATGCTGATAAAGACCCACTCCGATAGACTTGGGATCAATCTTTACAAGTTCGGCTAACGGATCTTGCAAACGCCGCCCAATCGAAATTGCGCCGCGAATTGTAAGGTCTAGCTCGGGGAATTCTTCTCGTGCAATATCGCTTGCCGAATACACCGATGCGCCGTCCTCGTCTACGACTGTGTATAATACATCAAGGTTGTTTTCGGCGATTAACGATGTTACAATTTCTTGCGCTTCACGGCTGCCGGTTCCGTTGCCTACGGCGATTATCTGTGTGTTGTAATGTTGAATACCTTTGAGGAGCAGTTTTTTTGCTTCGTCAACTTTATGATTGTAAATAACCGCACTGTCAAGATATTTGCCTGTTTCGTCAAGGAATGCGCACTTCGTTCCGGTGCGGAGTCCCGGGTCAATGCCCATTACCCGTGTTCCCTTGATCGGCTGCTGTAACAAAAGATTTTTTAGGTTTTCGCTGAATACGCCGATACCGTGATCATCGGCGGTATCACCCTGGTCTCCTCGAATTTCACGTAACAGAGCAGGGGAAAGCAGACGCTTTAGTCCGTCTTCTATCGCAGTTTTGTGATAATCGTTATGCAGAGTGTATTTTTGCTGAAGCATTACTGCCGCCGTGTTTTCGTCAATATCGATAGTGACGTCTAAGACTTCTTCACGTTCGCCGCGGTTGATTGCCAGGATACGGTGCGGCTTTATTCTCGAAAGCGCTTCTGTGTAATCCCAATACATTTGATAAACGCTTGTTTTTTGCGCTTCTTCATCGCCCTTACCCGCTTTACCTGAACCTTTAACGATAAATTTTCCGTCTTTCTGATAAAAAGTTTTTATGCAGCTTCGATTCTCCGGCTCTTGCGCAGAAGCCTCGGCGATTATATCCATTGCTCCTTGTAATGCGTCATCAACTGTGGCGACAACAAGTTCGGGGTTTTCGACCGCTATATTATCAGCGATTTCAGGGTTTGTTACAAACTCGGCGGCTTTTATCCGCAATGGCTCGGCTTCCATTAAACGCATTGCTTCGGCAAGCGGCTCAAGCCCTCTTTCGATTGCGAGCATTCCCCTTGTTTTTTTCTTGCGTTTGTACGGCGCATAAATATCTTCGAGTTCGCTTAACGTTTTTGCTCGTGTTATGTTATCGTATAAACTTTCTGTTAGTTTTCCCTGCTCAAAAATCAATCTGATGATTTCGATACGGCGTGTCTCGAGATTTTTGGCGCTGTTGTATTTATGTTCGATGTTTCGAACCTGCACTTCGTCAAGCGAGCCGGTTTTTTCCTTGCGGTAACGGCTGATAAAGGGAACTGTGCAGCCTTCGGCAAACAGCTCGATGACAGCCGACACTTGAGCGGGCGATACTTGCGCCTCGTCTGCTGACAGGGTTTTAGCTACGCCGTTGATAAGGGCGACCTCGTCAACGGTTAAAGATTGGATAAAGCTTTCTGTTAATTCCATAAAGACATTGTAGCAAATATTAAGGGCTGTGAGTATACCAATTTATCATGCAGGGCGACTGGGGGCATTGACAATTATTACAATGAAATAGTATAATCTTACTATGATTAGAGAAAGGGCTATTTGCCCAAAAAAGATTAATACCCACCCACACCCCCCCCCCCCACCCCAACCCACAACCCAC
>WQWD01000013.1 GCA_009785545.1 Treponema sp.
CGCAAAACTGGATTATGACCCAATATGTGACATTCGCAAAACCCGCACATCAAAAGACAAGCGCAACGAGGTCGCAGAAGTTGCGAAGTACACATATAAGGACGCAGAAATTTTAAATAATATTTTGTCGGACGAAGATAAAGCAGATGTCGTTAAAAATTTAAGTAGCGCATTGCACGGACGGCGATTATATGCGTATGGCGGGTGCATGAAGAAAATAGCCGCCGAATTGAAGTTGAAAGATGTCGAGGACAAAGCCGACCTTGTAAATTTGACTGATGATGAATCTGAAATAAATGACGGGCTTGCAAAAATGATATTAAATTATCGTTGGGATATGGGGCTGTCTGTTTATCGCAGGTATGAGAAAGCAGAATATAAAAATCAAGAATCACGGCAAATACAGCTTTAAAATGTGTCAAGGTTACAGTATTTGTAAACTTTCCCGTGCCCGCTCTAACGCCCGCCCAATGGGATTACAATATCGCTTCATGTCGATTATCTGCTCGTTCCAGTCTTTGTATTTCTCATCGGGCAGACGAAGCGCATAATCAATCCCCAAGTTGTCAACCTTATTAATAAAATTGCGCCCGGCGTTATCATTATCAACGCACAAAACAGCCTTTGCGTCCGGCGCAAAAACTTCAAGACTGTGTTTCAAGATATTTGGCTTAAGTCCCATCATTGAAACTAAAAGGCAATTCTTGAATCGCTCGTCTTTGTGATAAACTTTGTAATCAATATAACTCAATAAATCAATCGCACTCTCGAAAAACAGGGCATAATCAAACGTGTTATCTTCTGATTCTGAAAACCGAACATTAAGCCCATAGCCGTATTTGCCCCCACCCGCAACGCCTTTAAATGGCTTGCTTGTTATACCGCAGAGTTCTGCGCCGACTATAGCATTATGTTCATCATGTATGGGGAAAACTGCGTTATTCGTACGTTCTTCTTGATATAACAAGTTATTCCGCAAAAGAAAATCAACAATGCCCAAACCAATATGTCGCACTTTCTCCAAGTATCGTTCAACATTATTAGCGTTTCGATATGCAGAAATATCATTCCAGTCAAACGTCTGATTGCTGTGTGATGATGTATTTTTAAGCGTTGGCAATAACCCAACATCAGCATTTTCTACACTCGAAGATAGCGAAACACTCTCAATATTTTTCACGCCGTCCATTGATTCGTTCATTGCCCCTCGAAACAGCCTCTTTAAAGCTCATTCCCATGTGTCTGGTGCGGTAATCGACTAGAATTGCCTCTATCTTGTCTACTGTTCCAGAAATAAGCGTTATTCGTAAAAATAAGGCTATCATGCTCTGTGTGTCGATATCTCTTCCCGTCAGCCACCAAAGACACACCAATGCGCAACAAATAACCTGCTAAGTCAGCCTGCCTCGCCTGCCTGACAACATCTTTCGAAATCGAAACCCACTCGCTTACGTCACTCACCATCTTAAGCGTCCCCCTTTGAAATCAATTATGCCTGAATTCGTCTACTTGACACCCATTTAATAGTATTATATCACGTCAATGGCAAAAATTAAAGCGAAATTTGTAAAATTTTTACAAACGATAAGCAAATTGACGTAATCTTTTGTAATCGTAATAATATTTAACCATATCAGGCTTGAAAATCAGAATAAACCTCGCAAAATTTATGAAAAATGAGGACAACTTTACACAATGCAATGCACTTCCATCTTGAATGCATGGACAACTTTACATCAAGATTTGCGTATATTTATAGCCTCATGGCCGTTAGACGTGCTAATTTTATTGGACAAGCAATTTTTATGATTTCTTGAATACATTTGATTTAAGGGGGCGAATATGGACAAGAAAGAAATTTTGATTTTTAAGGTTATTCAAAAGAACGCTGGTGAAAAAGATTTATCTATAATAGTAAATCAGAAAATTTCAAACTTAATAAAAAAGGATTTGCGAAAAAGGTGATTTTGTGATAAAATATGGGCATGGTTTAATGGTCGATATTCAAAGGAGATGTTGTCGATGAATAGAGCGACCATAAAAAATGCTGTGGGTATTTATGTTAGGCTCTCTGATGAGGACAGAGATAAAAAACACACCTCGAAAATTGAAAGCGAAAGTATTCAAAATCAAAAAAGTATGCTTTTGCAATATTGCAAAGAAAGGAGTTGGAATGTTTGTGACGTATATTGCGATGAAAATTATAGCGGTGCAGATAGAAGTAGGCCAGATTTCAACCGCTTACTTGAGGATTGCGAAAAAGGCAGAATTAACATAGTAATATGCAAAACGCAAAGCCGATTTTCACGAGATATGGAGATTATTGAGCGTTACATACATGATAAATTTCCAGAATGGGGAGTGCGCTTTGTTTCCGTCATAGACCACGCCGACACAGAGCTTGAGGGAAATAAAAAGGCACGGCAAATCAACGGGCTGATTAATGAATGGTATTTAGAGGATTTATCGCTTAATATAAGGCGAACTCTTAAACACAAAAAGGAAAAGGGAGAACATTGTAGCGGATTTGCTCCGTATGGTTACATGAAAGACCCGAACAACAAAAGTCGCCTTATTCCTGACCCTGTTGCAGCCGAGGTTGTAAAAGATATTTTCCGTATGCATAACGCAGGTTATGGCTATCAAAAAATTGCCCGAACTTTGAACGAGCGTGGAGTATTAACACCGACTCTCTACAAAAAAAGTCAAGGCATAAACTTTTCCAACGGCAAGCAAAAAGAGATTGATAGAACACGGCACGGGTCTATATGGAAAACGCCTTCGATTTTTCACATGGTTCGCAATGAGGTATATACTGGGGCGTTAGTGCAAGGAAAATCAACGTGCGTCAGCTATAAAAATCGTAGAAAGATTATCAAGCCTAAAGATGAGTGGATTATTATTCCAAATAGTCATGAACCAATTATTGATGATGTGACATGGGAAATCACGCAGAAAAGGCTTGAAAATCAGACCAGACCTCAATTTGATACCGCTATCAAACACGTTTTCGCAGGGAAAATTTTTTGCGGATATTGTAGCGGTACGATGAAAAAATCGGGCAGTCAGTCCCATAAATATTTTCATTGCAGAACAGTTTGGAACAAGCCCGGTGTTTGTCATAATAAAAAATATTTGCCTGTTGTTAAGGTTGAGGATTTCGTGCTCGGTGAAATAAATCAGCTTTTATCTAATAATTTTGATGAAAATTTGATTGATATTGCTTGTGGCGAGCGTAAAAAAAGACTTTTTGCACTTGAGGAAGAGCGAAAGAGCATAGATGAGCTTTTGAGCAAAAAAGAAGCCGCCATTGAAATGCTTTACATGGACAGGGTGGAGGGCGTAGTTTCTAAAGAGCGATATGCGCTGATGTTATCAAAATTAGAATCTGATATAAGAGATTTTCAAAAAAGACTTATTGGCATTGAAAAAGAAGTTTTGGGCGAAAGTAAAAAATCTGCCAAGAAATCTTTATTGCTTGATAAGTATAAGAAAATTGAGATTTTGACACATGAAATCGTGGACGAATTTATTGATAAAATTGAAGTTTTGCACTTTGATAAAATGTCTGGAGAGCGTAAAATCAATGTTTATTTAGCTTTGTGAAAGATGTTTGTACTCCTAATTAATCGCAGCAGTGTCAGAAAATACATTTTTTGACAGAATAAATTATTAATTTTTAAAATTGAGGTTCTCCCTGTTAAAGAGGGGGCTGGAGGCGAATAATTAAAGCTTTTGAAATGCTGTAATACTCCTAATTAATTGCAACACATTTTGGAAATAAATGGGAGTAGAGAAAACAAAAAAACGACCATTAAACCAAAACCACACAGATTATATATAATAAAAAGCATAAAGTTAAGAATTTATGCTTTTTTGTGCATGATTTTTTATTATTTATCATCAACCTCAATAACAAACAAGTGACTGAGTGATTATGATGAAACTTAGAGGGGCTTTGAGCCCTTTATTTATGCGGTTTTTTGAACTTTGAACAACTGATTTGTGATTTTTAAGTAATAAAAATTTAGTTTACGCTTAAATTTTTAGTTATTCATTTTTTACATCTGTATTATATACCATCTTTCGACCATTGTCAAGAGCTTGACTATGTTTTTTAGTTTGAATTTTGGTGTGCGTAAAAATTAAACAGAGCTTGAAATTTTATTTCGTTATTCGCTTCGTTTAAAGTAATAATGCGGGCGACTTTACTGTAAACTTGAAGTAAATTATATTGTAAAGGAGTCCGGTATTATGGTAGAATATGGATATATTAGAGTATCAAGCATGGAGCAAAATGAAGCGAGGCAGGTTTTGGCGTTAGGGGAGGTTGGAGTTTTTGGGGAACAGGTTTTTGTTGATAAACAGTCTGGCAAGGATTTTGACCGCCCGCAGTATGCGGAGTTGATGAAGAAATTACGGGAGGGAGATTTACTTTATATACAGAGCATTGACCGCTTGGGGCGCAATTATGAGGAAATTCAAAATCAATGGCGCATTATCACGAAAGAGGTAAAGGCTGATGTTGTCGTGCTTGATATGGAGCTTTTAGACACACGGAGATATAAGGATTTGATGGGGACATTTATCGCCGACTTGGTTTTGCAAGTTTTGTCGTTCGTGGCGCAACATGAGCGTGAGAACATACGTAAGCGTCAAGCGCAGGGGATAGCGGCGGCACAGGCACGAGGTGTTCAGTTTGGCAGACCTGCTTTATCCGTGCCTGATGACTTTGGGGATTTGGTCAAAAAATGGCGCAAAAAGCAAATTACACTTAATGAAATTTTAAATATATGTGAAATGAGCAAGAGCACATTTTACAGAAGATTGCGTGAATATAGCCTTGTTTCTTAAATAAAAACTGTGTCAAAAGGTGTACTTTTTGACACAGCTTATTTAAGAATAGTATAGCACGAAAACACGTAAAAGTCAAGCAATTTTACGAAAAAATTGTAAATAATTATCGAAAATACATATTTTTTTGACTTTTTTCCGACAAACACCCTGTAATTGAACAACTGTATATAATTGTCAAAAAGTACAGTATTTGACAATTGTGTGAAGATTGAAATTTGAAAGTAAGTTGCGTCATGCTTGGGGGAGATAATGAATGGCTCGGCTAAAAGTGTATGGTTGCGCAGACTAAAACGTAGATTCGTAGTTTTTATTTCGACGTTTATGGCGGCTTTCACAATTTTGTTGACGGGTTGTTATGAAATATGTGAAATTTGCGGCGAACCTATTGGAATATGTGGAGAGGATTTGAAAATTGCGGCAGGACAAGCCGTAAGGGGAATCGCAGATGAAGTTGTCGGTGGCATTATCGATGGAATTGGTGCGGGCATTGCAGAAACGGCGGAGGGTATTGTGGATAATGCCCGTGATGGTATAGATGCGGCGATTGAGGCGGCCCGTGGAGGGTTAAGTGCGGCGATTGACGGCGTTAATACAGCAATTGATAATGTTACAGGTCGTAACGGTAGTGAAAACACATCGCAAGACCTCTTTGATACGTCTGATGGCGAAATAGTTTTCGCACTTGATATGTGGCGCAGGTCTATATTAGGCGGTAATTATTCCGAGATGGCTTATAAAATTCTTAATCTTACAGGAGATGGATTTCAAGCCCCGTATTATTTAAGAAGCCTAATTTCGGTGCTCACGGGCATGAATGTTAGTGTTCACGGACCGGCCGCAACAGGTACGTTAGCCGCCGCCGGGTATTCGTTGGGCAATATAGCAAAATATATTGGCGTGGTACGCTATGTTCTTGATTTTTTATTTTTAGAAATTTCGATAATTCAAATGGAACAGCATATGCTTGAACGGCGTAGGCACTATATTAATTCACCCAGAACAGTTGCGAATATCGATGAAATTCTTGCAGTAATTGAAATTGTTCGAGAGCGAGCGGCTGTCGCTATAGGATTTTATGCCGCTGATTTAGCTATTTTAACAGGATTGAAGAAAAAACCTGTTACAGCCCCTATAGGGTGGCTTGCGTCTGTAGTGTTTGCTGTAACGGGAATACCATCTCAAGGCTTTATAGACAGTGCATTTGACGCTTATGACTTTGTGAGTGAAAGAATTAGAAATCGCATGTATTTGACAAATTAATAGTTTTTAAGGGGGGCATTTTGATGAAAAGATTGTTGTTGATTTTTATTATTTCTTGCGTGATTGTCGGCTCGATATACGCTTTTCGATATTTTTCATCTAATGCTGTTTATGTAGATTTTGATGAGTTTGTCCAGCAGTTTGTAGATGATTTTGATGGGTTAAGTCCTGAAGAACAACGAGAATTAGCAAGAGAGGGAATACAAGTTAATCCCGCTGATGGTTCGTTGGTATTGCATGATTTAGGTCAGCAGGGGTATGAAGTGCGGCGGGGTGGGGACTTCCCCATCAATGAACTGACGAGATTAATTCCTATTCCCGCTTTTCAATTTCATTCGGCTATGGGCGATGAAAATTCGTATTTCTTCACTTTTTTTGATATTACTCTTGACCAAGTAAGAGAATATGTAGAACAATGTAGAAACAGAGGATTCACGATTGACGCAGAAGAAAGAGTTAGCGAGTTATTAGGAGAGCACAACTTTCGTTTTACTGCTCGTAACTCTGACGGGAATCTGATTGAGGTAACGCACTCACCACATGGGGCTATGGTGAGGATAAGCAAACCTTAGAAAATTGCAAGATAAAATTTTTAGGAGTTGATTTTGATGGAGAATTTACAGGCACGGGCAGTCGAAAAGATGATGAGCATTGGCTATAAGGAAAATTTAGCTCAAGAAATGAGTGTGGAATTATTAGCGGCTACTCCAGTTAAAAAGGCTTTTTCGCATTGGGTTGAAACGGGTGAAGAAACAGATTGTGTTTATGAGGAATTTTCAGCGTTTAGGCTTATGAGTGAACGCCGTCATAAATATCCTGCTGCTCTTAATGCGATTGACTGGTTAAACCGTGACCCTCAAAAAGCTCGCAAAGCACTTACTTCGGGAGTTTGTAGACTTATAAGGAGGAAAGAATGATTTTCTCTCCTGATGATTGGAAAAATTGGGATAAGCATGAGCGACTTGCAGCTTTAAATGAATTAGAAGGACAAAATGCTATAGACCAAGGTCGTGTTCCTGCTGATGTTGAGGGGGAAAATTTGCCCTTGAATATAAATGGTTCTTATGATTATGATGAAAATAAAATTGCTATAGACAATGAAATACTTGAATCTGATGAGCCGTATGACGCATTGAGGACATATTATCATGAATCAAGACACGCATATCAGTACGACCAAGCGGAAGACCCTGAAAGAGCAGATTACCCTGAACAAGCAGGGTTGTGGAAATTAAATTTTGATAATTATATAGAACCAGAGGATAACCCCGCAAAATACGAAGCTCAAGCAATAGAACAAGACGCACGGGAATATGCAAGCGAGAAAATGCACGAATATAATAGAACTCATTCTTTAGAAACTCTTTCTAAACCTTCAACTTCTCAGGATTTATCATCACTCCGTGAAGAACAAGCGGAATTATCTAAACAAATTCACTCTTACGAGCAAATGGAAAGACGGCGTGAGGACATTTCTAATCTTAAAACTTCCCCCGAAGTTCGAGAACACTTAATGGTTCGGTTTGAAACAGAGTACGCCGACCAACTCAAGCAATCCCCGGAAGATATTGAAAATATGCGCCAGAGGTCAGGCGAAATTCAGGATAATTTAAAATCATTTCAAGAGCAAAATATTTCTTCAAAAGACGATAGAATCTCAAATGAGAGAGAAATTGATGATTCCCATGTTAGATAACAAATGCCGTGGTTGAAATGGTTTTGCAAACAAAATCTTGATTGAACATGCACTGCCACTGATAGTGTAATAATGGCGACAAATGCCAAATCAAGGATTGCCATCGGGCCTGCGCCCCTTAACACGATGTTGATTTCAAGTAGAATCATGGCAGTTATAATAAAATTTTACAGGAGAGGCGGGAAATGTTATCGAATTAGCGGCGTTGAAATTCTCGTGATATTTCCGCAGTCGTGAGGATTGAATATAAAGTTTGCGGAACATAAATGCAAGGAGGCAACTATGAACGACCCGAGTTTGCAAGGAACAGGTCAAAGACATGATAACAATGGTGGGCCAAACTGGTTCATGATACTATTTTTCATACTCCCCATACTCATACCCATAATCAAGCATTCAATCAGACACCGTTGGATTTTTGCGATATTGGGGCTTATAGCGGGGGGCGTAGTTCATGTATTATTTGAAGAAACCCTTAGAGGAAACGATTTTATAATAGGTTTGATTTATGTAGTATTTATCTCACTTGGTATTTACGTCACCACGCTTGTAAGAAAGCGTGATAAAGCTCGAGGATATAGACATGGCACACCCACGAATCCAAGTGCGCCAGAGGAGCTTTACGATGACTAATCGCCACCAAGTCCCAACCCGTGGGGTAGTGTTCGGCAAAAGTCAGGGAAATTATGTTATCAAACCCGAAAGTAGGGACGGGCACATATTAGTTGTGGGCGGCGTAGGCAGTGGCAAAAGCTCATGCGTTGCAATCCCCACGATTCGAGCGTGGCAGTCGCAGATATTCGCAATCGACATAAAAGGCGAATTGTCGAGTTATGCACGAAAGTATCGCTCGAATATCAAAGTGTTCAATCCCAAGGACGGGGACGCATACGGTTATGACCCGTATGCGTTCCTGCGGGTTACTTCCAACCCAACGCAGGAAGCCCGTGCGATTGCGAACACGATAATCCCCTTGCTTGCAGAAGTCAAAGACCCGTTCTGGATTGAAAGCGCACAAACGCTTTTAACGGGGGCAATACTGCATTATTTCGCTTTGGGGTACTCTTTTATCGAAACGCTTAAAGAAGTGCAAAAGAACGGCGCAAAACGACTGGTTGACGCTGTTATCGGCGGCACAAACGAAACTGCACAGCTATACATGGGCGGGTTCGTCGATATGGCAGACAAAACGCTGTCTAGTATATTTGCGGAACTTAGCCGTAATATTATATCGCTTGTGACGGACGCTGATATTGTGTCGGCTCTGTCCAGCCGAAAAGTAATCGAG
This sequence comes from Treponema sp., assembly GCA_009785545.1. Classification (GTDB taxonomy): domain Bacteria; phylum Spirochaetota; class Spirochaetia; order Treponematales; family Breznakiellaceae; genus WQXQ01. The sequence goes on from WQWD01000013.1 coordinate 9,102, forward strand.
CCTGTTGATTTGGAGTACGGCTACGATATATTCTTGAATATCCCTGAACATCTTTTGCGTCAATGGAAGAATTTGTTATCTTTGATGGTCAACCAATTTTTATTATTCTTTGAACGGCGTGATGAAGCGCATACTACAGAGCCGATTTTATTTTTACTCGATGAGTTTCCAAGGCTGGGAAAAATCCCGTTTATCATGGACGCACTCGCAACTTTGCGGAGCAAACGTGTGTCGATATGTATGGTTTTACAAAGCCTCGCACAGCTTGACATGATTTATGGTGAAAACGAGCGTAAAGTTATAGCCGATACGTGCGCATATAAGGCGGTTTTGAGTGCAACAGACCCTGAAACACAGGACTATTTTTCAAAACTTGTCGGCACGTACGAGAAGGAGAAAAAGAGCAAAGGAATAAATACTGACCCATTTTTCGGGATAGGGCGCAGTAAAAACGAGAATACAACTACGGAAGAAAAGCGCATTATCAAGCCCGAAGAATTTGCGACACTGGGGGACATTGTGCTGTTGCACCCGTTCAAACCGGGGTTTTTGCGGGTTGATAAAGTCCCTTATTTTATGATGAATGATTGAAAATTTATGAAAGGGTAACAAATGAGAAAATATGATGACTTTGAAGTAGATTCTGTGGTATTAGAAAGGCTTAATGAAATTGGGGGCTTTGATAAATATAAGGGCTTTGATAGGGTAGCGATGGCGGCTCTATGCGGAGACAGCAAAGCTCAAATGCTTTGTGAAGTTGAATTTATGAGTATCAAGTCTAATCTTACTGCAAGTGAAGATATAATTGAAGGTCTTGAAACTTGGCTTCGTATTTCAGCAACAAATGGTGATCCGAAAGCACTATTTCGTTTAGGTGAACTTTGCATGAGTGGTAAGGGTGGCTTTCCTAAAGACATCAAAGAGGGCTTAATTTGTTTAAATGAGTCAGCGGAATTAGGTTATGAATATGCGCAAGAGGAATTAATAATGATATATTGTGTTCCCAATTCTGAATATTTAGATATAGAGCGAGGTCTTTATTGGATAAATAAAACTACAGGTAAACCGTTTTCGGATTATTGGTATGGAATGTTATGTTTACATGGTGTTGGCGTTCCCAGAGATACGACACGTGCTAAAGAGCTTATTACTCGTGCCGCAAATATGGGATATGACATAGCTAAAGTTGAAGTTGAAGACCCAAGATTTAAAGCATTAACTGGAGGAGGTTGTTATGTAGCGACTTGCATATATGGTTCATACGACTGCCCACAAGTTTTAGCTTTGCGTCATTTTCGCGATAACACGCTTATTCAATCTTTTTTTGGCCGGCTGTTTGTTCAGGTTTATTACGCATTAAGCCCTGTAATTGTTAAACATATAGGGCACAAGAAAGGATTTCGCACCGTGTTGAAGCCTTTGTTGGATAAAATAGTTTACATTTTGCAAAAGTAAGGTCGTACGCCCTGAGTCAGCGAACGAAATCTCTTGCGTGAGTGCGTTGCTGGATTTTCTCACTCTCCCGTTGTTTAGTCAAAATCTCACGGTGTTCGGGGCGTGATTTCTGCAATATTTTGTCATAATCTTGCGCCGTAGCCCTGTTAAGCCTGCGCTCGGTTTCGTTTCGTGTGATTATGTCACCAACTGATGAGAGCTTTGCGCGGGTTTTGTTTCCAAATTCTGTTAATTTATCACGGATTTTTGCACCGCTTAGGTGGGTGTCAATCAACATATTTTGACGCTTATATTCAAGCTCGAATTTGTCCCGCTCAATGATAAGGGGGGCAATTTTTTCGTCTAATTCTGTCCCCAAGTGCTCAGATTCCCACGCCTTATTTTCAAGCCGTACTACCTCCGCCCTTGCCTGCTCTGGAGCGATTTTATATTCCCGTACAAACATATTTTCCGCTTGTTGTTTGGTGCGCTCACTCTGAGATATTTGTCTATCAATTTCTTTTGTATTCGCTCCACGGCCCATATTTTGCCGTTTGGCTATTAGCTCTGCAACTCGGTTATCCAAATTACGAATGTGGTCGGCCCGTTCAGCGATTTTCTCTGATTGGTGGCGTGCTACTCGTGCCTCTTGCTCGACACTTGATTTTTTCCTTGATAATTCAGAAATCTTGCTGTCAAGGGTTATAACTCGTTCTTTAATTTCGTGCATATTTTGAGCTGTATTTTCAGTTACTTGGGCTTCATCACGGACGGCGAGCACTCTGTCATGTCCATGCGCTAACGATGGAATTAATTTTTTTTGCTGTCCCGCAATTTTTTCACGTACATTTATGGAAATGGTATTTAAATCATGCTCGCTCATTTGTGATGAGGACGAGGCTTGTTCTAATGAGCTTTTAATTTCATAACTTTCAAAAAAATAATATTTGTCGGCATTGAATTTTAATTTTTGGTATTCGTATTTTATTGCTCTTTGTTGCTCACGCAAATCGTGTATATCGTGTGCGCCGTCTGCGTCCTCAATTTCTTTGGAAATATTTATGTATTCGTTCTTAATTTTCGTCAAATTACTTTTAATAATTTCACGATTCATATCACCAACAAGCGTTTTAATTCCCTGCTTCTCCAGCGCATGGGCTTCGTGTCCCAAATGAACAGTCGGGTTTCTGTCAATTCCCTGTTCCTCAAAACTGCGATGGTCGATTTTTTCAACACCCTTTTCAATCAGTCTTTCGTTGCACCCGTTTGCCCAATTTTCACGCCATTCTTTTAATGCAGAAACTTTATTCCACTCACGGCTTTTTACTTTATTTTCAAATCCATTTTCGCTAACATCACGCACAGTCAGCAAAATATGCGCATGTGGATTCCCATCATCCTTATCGTGTATTGATAAATCGGCGCACATTCCACGGTTTGTAAAATTTTTATTAACAAAATTTTCGACAACATTAATCTGTTCATCAAAATCAAATTCACGAGGAATTGAAACTTCAACCTCACGAGCCAATTGTGCGTCTTTACGAATCTCTTTTTGTTCTACAGCGTTCCATAAAATTTCTCGATTTTGAAACTCGGACGGCGCATTTTCGGGGAGCAAAATATTGCTGTAAACTATACCCGATTTCGATGTAAAGTCATGCGTCAGATTATGACGTTCATCGCTCAAAATATCCCCCGCCCGGTACGCCGCCGAACCGACTATCGAACGCACGGAAATTCGTCTGCCAGATGTGTATGCAGATTTGGCTGTTATCGTGCGTCCGTGGGAGCGTCCAATTATTTTTGCATGGAGATGATATATTGCCATATTTAACATCTATTTTTTTGATGATTTTTTACGGCGGGACAGCAAAAAATATCATGAAAATCTACGTAATTTTTTGATTTTTTGTACGAGTTTCTTCTATATATAATAGGGTGTATTTTAAAGTGAAATTTTGGCGATTTATTTTATCTTGTTATCAAGGGAAATATTAGCAAATCTCGAAAACATTTTCTTTGGTGTAAAAATTCTTTTGTCGCCAAAATGGAAGCCGCACCGCCAAAAGGTGTGGTAATTTCGCTATCACTTGCAACTATACGCATAAGTTGTTTGTGCACACATCGCTCTGCGATGTATAAATGCGCCTTTGTCGTAATTTGGGATTTTCGTTTGCCGACCTGCCGGAGCGCAACGCGCGGAGGTGGTGGCAAGCGGAAATCCCAAATTACGACCGGGTGGAACGGAAGAATGTTTGGCCGCCTCACGCTTTGGAGCGTAAGCGACAATCGTGTGAGGCGGCCAAACATTCTGGAGTGTAGCCCGTTAACCCACGTCTGCCAACCAGCGCAAAAACTTTCATGACTCACCTTTCTCTTCTTCCGCCCTTTTGATGATTAACAAAATTATATCTTACACGAAATTTAAACGCATTTTTACATTAAACAGTGCATACGATGTTACAAAGCCAAAAAGGGGATATTTTCTATGACTGAACAAGAAGCGCAAAAATTAGAGAAAATCAAAGCAAAACTCAAAGTCCTGCAAGCGCAGAAAAAAGAAATCACCACACGTGAAAAAAAGCGTAAACAAAAATTAGAAGACAGCCGCTTAATCCTAATCGCAATTTTAACAGAAAATTATTTCGGAATACAAGGTATTAGCTCCACAGATTATGAAAACTTCTTGAAAATATTTCTTGACTCTAAAAATATGGACAAATGCGTTGCATATGCGAAAGAAAAAATTAAGAAAATTAAAAATCCCTTGATAACATAGTATCATGTCAATCGAGCAATTTTTTGAACTTTTTGTTAATTTTATTTTTGAAAAATTATTTAATATTTTTTCAAAAATTGTAAATGAGATAATATCTCTGGGCGCTCAACGTCCTCTACAACGAGCAAATCTTTATCGCCCGAAACTAAAATATCAACATCAGCTAAAATTGCGGAGTAAAGAATGCTTTCGTCTTTTTTATCACGAATGACAAATAAATTGTGTTCAGGTAATTCTTTCGGAGTGTGAACCAATTCAAACGGCACATCAATTAAAAAGTTCTCTAAATTATTTGAGTATTTAGGGAATTTCTCTCTAAAAACTCTACGCAACTCGTCGATAACATACGAGCACAATACCATTGAATATTTGCTTGCAAGGCGTTCAACAATTTCAAGCATGGGTCTGCTGTCAAAAACAATAGCTGAAACAAGGATATTGCTATCAAGCATTACTCGCATTATTCCTCGCCCTCTTTCTTTTCGTTGCGAAGTTCCTTTATCATTGTTACAACATCATCAACATCTTTTAATCCGAGCCGCTCAGCCTCGCCCTCCATAGCATTTCTTATCTTTTCAAAAGCAAGCATAGTCGGATTAACAATGGTGTATTGACCATCATTTTCTATGAATGCAACTTTGTCGCCATCTTTTAAATTTAATTGGCGTCTAATATTAATCGGGAGCGTAATTTGTCCTTTTGTGGTAATTTTTGCAAGTTCCATAACTTTCACCTCTTTGAAATTCATTGTATTCCTTACTTAGTATTATACCATGTTTGGCGAAGAAAATCAAGAGTAAAATAAAATTTTTCAATCATTAATCGGCGCAATAACAAGGGTCTTGCCCAATGGCTCTAAAATTTTCATCAAGGTGTCTATTTGAGGGCTGACAGCACCAGCTTCAATCCGTGAAATGATGGGTTGTCTTACCCCGCTTAATTGCTCTAATTCTCGTTGCGATAGTCCCCTCTCTTGCCGTGCCTTTATGAGTTCGCTTATGACAGCCACCCTTAAATCGCTTTGGCGATTTTCCTCGGGGGTAAAAAGTTCCTGTCTGACTTCACTCCATGTTCTCATTGTTTTTGCTCCTTTCCCGCATATCTTCTAAATTTCGTAATGCCTGATTGATTTCACGTTTGGGGGTCTTTTGAGATTTTTTTACAAAATGATGTAATAATATAAAATTATCACCTGTCCAGCTTGCAAAAAATATTCTGTTCCTAATTGGACGCAATTCCCAAATATCGCCCTCTATGTGCTTAATAAAAGGCTCGCCCGCCGCTTTACCGTGCTTGCTTAATGCTTCGATATAGTCGTTAATTTTGTTCGCATTTATTCGACTATCTTTATCCGATTTTTGCGTTAGCTCCTGTATAAGCTCGTATACAGGGCTTTTTCCATTTTTATCCTCGTAAAAAACTATCTCGTACAATATTATCGCCTCTCTTTAATACTATTATACTTTAAAGTTATCACTTTGTCAAGTGGAAATTTCAAAAAATATTATTTTTTTGATTTGATACTCTTATCGTTCAACAATATTGTTTTTATACATTTTTATCGTAGATAAATAAAATCTAAATTTCACTTGAAACACGGATTATTTTATACTCAAAAATCAACATTAATCGTTCAAAAATAATATTGTTGAACAGCATTCGTGCTTATTAATAGCATTCGAGATAGTGCCTTTGCTCACGCCATATTTATACGCCAATTTTGAGTAGCTATTTTTCTTTGGGTCGGCTAAATAGTCGGCTCTGATTTTTTCTTTATCATCTTTAGTTAAAGTCGGCGGCCGTCCGTTCTTGTTTCGATTGCTTTCAGACAAGTAAACCTTTTCGTTATTTATTTGCTCGTTTAATCTCATAAGCTCATTCATCAGCTCTGCCTTTGAAACTTTTCGACATACTCTACACGCACTCATAATTTTTTCGTCAAGGCCTTTCCACTGCTCATCTTTTGGAATATCGCATTTATAACAATATATTTCTTTCATATTTTGCTCCTCACTTTTCGTTCAATAATATTGTTATTATACATTATTCGACAGGTTTTGTCAAGCGGTTTATTTTATTTATGCATAAAAATTTTTACGATAAAAAACTTGTAAGGAAATCGGGTTGTGTTTATGGCGTAGGTCGGTTATGATTTGTAAAATCAGGACAACTTTACGCCCTGAAAACAAAAAAATAACCGTCAAGGTTTATTAATCTTGACAGCTATTTTGAATTTTATATTGTGCGTCCTATGTAAAAATTTTACATAGGATATTTCTTTTGATTTTTGCCTTAACTGGCTTTAAGGTTATCGCTTCAAAATGCGGTTATTCGCTCACGTTACTCACTGCATCTAAATCCAATTCACAATATCTAATCCATTTACCCGCTCAAATTCTCGAATGTTATTCGTCACCAGCGTTAAGCCCCTTGACAGCGCATGGCCCGCAATAAGCATATCTAACGGGCCTATAACATTGCCTTGCTTCTTCAAGCTCGCACGGATTGCCCCATAACAGGCAGAAGCCTCGATGTCAAAAAATAAAACATCAATAGCGGATAAAAATTGCTTTAACGCAATGCTGTTCTTTTCAGGAAATGTGCTTGCCGACACACCGAACTCTAATTCTGCTAATGTTATTGACGATATACAAAGTCCCTCGTTTATGTGTTCTCTAAACTTATCCAGAACGACGGGCGGTTTGTTTTTTACGATATAAATACATATATTGCTGTCTAACATATATCTCATAATGATTCCCTTTCTTGGGTTGCTCCTTGTTCCTCACGCCCGTTGGGTAAAAAGTCATCTGTGAAGCTATTCAGCCCCTCTAAAAATGTTTCCCACACTCTATCCTTGGGGAATAGGATTACAGAATGTCCTATTTTTTTAATATACACCTCATCATCTGTGAAGCGATATTCTTTGGGAAGTCGCACGGCTTGGCTCTGCCCATTTTGAAATAATTTTGCGGTTTCTATAAAAATCACCTCTTTGTTTTTAGTATATATTATAGTATATACTAAAGCGCAAGCTTTGTCAAGCCTCTTTTTATTTTTTGTAAGAATTTTACATATGATTTTGTCTTTTGATTTTCGCCTTAGCTGTCTTTAAGATTACGCTAAGAAATTTCGCCAATCCTTTACTTGATACTATATAGAAGTAACGCTCTGGATTTGCACTCTCTTTTTTATGTCTTTATCCAGAGTTTTATTTGCAGAAAAACGCAAGAAGCCCTTGACATAACCTAATCTTTGTGGTATACTGATAGTTGATTACAAAACCAAAATAACACATTGAAAGGAGCAAGGGCTTAAATGCTTTAAACATTGCAATTTTTCTCAAGCAAAAAATTATATTTTCGCTGAATTGAAAGGGTGAAAGATGAAGGTCTAGCTCATCTTTCTACTTTTGCCAATTTCTTATCTCACAATATTTTTTTGACTATCTATAAGCTGTTTAAAGCTATAAGACCATGCTATTATAGCATGAAAAAGAAAATAAATCAAGAGGAAATTTTAAACGATTTGGATAAGCGTGGTAAAAAACGGGATTGGGGCGCAAAAAAGAAGTCGAGTTTAAAATTATCTCGTGTATATAAAGACATTTCGGAAAAGGTCAAGCTTGAATATGAGAAGTGCGGCGTACATATTCGGTTTGACAAACGCACGGGCGCAAAGCCCATAGGATTATATGACGCTGACGGTCGGCGAGTAGTTAATTATGAGAAAAGGGCAGAAAATATGAGGTTTTGCAGTAGTCATCTGGAATTTTTGAAAATGGCTGAACAACTTAAATTAATTAAGGCGAATTTTTGTCGTGTGCCACTGTGCCCGATGTGCCAATGGCGAAAGTCTTTGCGCATTTATACAGATGTTTCACGCATAATGAAAATTATCGAAATGCGCCCTGATTATGCAACGTATGTCCCTGTATTTTTGACGCTAACTGTTAAAAATTGCTCTATTGCGAAATTGAGCAGTACGCTCGATATAATGTTTGATGGCTGGAATTATATGATGCGTTCTGACGCACTCAATCCAGTGCGTGTCCCCATAGTCAAAGGTTGGTTTCGTGCCTTAGAGGTCGAATATAAGAGTAAGACAGACGAATTTCACCCACATTTCCACGTTATAATGCTTGTCGAACGCAGTTATTTTACGGGCAAAAATTATAAGAGCACAGCCGACTGGGTGCAATTATGGCGCAGGTTCGCAAAACTGGATTATGACCCAATATGTGACATTCGCAAAACCCGCACATCAAAAGACAAGCGCAACGAG
>WQWD01000014.1 GCA_009785545.1 Treponema sp.
CACCCCCCCCCCCCCCCCCATATACTATTTAGCAATCGGCAAAAAATAAGAAACAACAAAAATATAACCTTTTCCTCTCAATTGAGTCATTTTGACACATCTCGCAATGATTTTGCGGTGTTTTTAAGTAATTTACTAATAATTTTAAGAAAAACTCTAAACAGTTTGGGTATTTTATCTAAACGTTCCAGTAATCTACTGATTTCTGTATGGAAGTCTAAATTTGTCGGCGGCGACGTAAAAGCCGCAAGGAGGTTTTTAGAATGAAAAACTTTTTGAATTTTTTCTGGATTATCGCCATGATAGCGGCGATGGGGCTTTTATTCGCGGCGTGCGACATGGAAAACGGTTATGAGAACGGCGGAAGCAACGAATTTCTGTTTGAACGACACGGCAATGGATACAGAATTCTTGGCTATTTCGACAACGACGACATACCACAGCAAGATAGTGTGTTGGTTATTCCAGCCACCCACAACGGGCTGCCCGTTGTTGCCATTGGGAATGATGCGTTTAGGGACAACAACCTGACCTGTGTTACTATTCCAGACAGCGTGACTTTCATTGGGAATTTGGCGTTTATGGACAACAACCTGACCAGCGTTACCATTGGCAACAGCGTGACTTCCATTGGTGGTAGCGCGTTTATGAACAACAACCTGACCAGCGTTACCATCCCCAACAGCGTGACTTCCATTTGGGGTGGTGCGTTTGCGAACAACAACCTGACCAGCGTTACCATTGGCAACAGCGTGACTTCCATTTGGGATTGGGCGTTTGCGTGGAACAACCTGACCAGCGTTACCATCCCCAACAGCGTGACTTCCATCGAGCATTGGGCGTTTATGGACAACAACCTGACCAGCGTTACCATTGGCAACAGCGTGACTTCCATTGGGGATAGTGCGTTTGCGAACAACAACCTGACCAACGTTACCATTCCTGACAGCGTGACTTCCATTTGGAATTACGCATTTAGTAACAACAACCTGACCAACGTTACCATTGGCAACAGCGTGACTTCCATTTGGAGTTACGCATTTAGTAACAACAACCTGACCAGCGTTACCATTCCAGACAGCGTGACTTTCATTGATAGTAGCGCGTTTGAGAGCAACAACCTGACCAGCGTTACCATTGGCAACAGCGTGACTTCCATTGGGGATAGTGCGTTTATGAACAACAACCTGACCAGCGTTACCATTGGCAACAGCGTGACTTCCATTGGGGATAGTGCGTTTGAGAACAACAACCTGACCAACGTTACCATTCCCAACAGCGTGACTTCCATTGGGGGTGTGGCGTTTTTTGGGAACAACAACCTGACCAGCGTTACCATCCCGTTTGCCACTCTCGAGGCAGCCGATGCAGCTTGGGGGGGAACGGAGTGGCGATTTGGCATACCTGTCACAGTTACTTGGGTTTTTGCACCGTAATAGGCGGGACGCACTCATGCATAATTGAACAAACACCCTGCACGGGTACACAATGGGACTGTGGGCTGCGGGGCTGGCAGGGAAAAACATCTCTAGTGTTCTGTCTTATTCAAATGCCACAATGTCACGTTAAGTTAATTCTTTATTACATAAAGAATTAACGCACTTTGTCATCCCGCTAACCGAATAAGACAGAACACTAAGACTCCCCGCCGAGAGACCCCGTAGGGGGCTCTGGAGCGGTGACCTCAACCGAGCCCAGTATGGGCGAAGGTTCCCCTCTTGACTCTTCGCAGGAGTTTTTCCCTGACAGACTCCGCAGTCCGCAGTCCCATTGCGTACGAGTCCGCCTACTTAGCTTGATTCCGCTTATGCTCACGCATGGCAAGCACCATAATCACCACAAACAAAGCAAGCAGGAAAATGATAGAAAAAATAAGGGCTAACAAATTGCCGCCGTCTTCGTCAACTTCAACAGGAGCGCCGACAATAAATGTTGACGGATCTATCTCAACTCTGGTGTCTGTAAGAATGACGACCAAAGCGATTATAACCGTCAATATCATTACAGCGATAGCGATAATACTTACCAAACGAGTATGAAAAGTCGATTTTTTGTCCAAAGCCATAAAAACCATGGCTCCCAATATAGCAATACCAAGTAAAATACCTAAAAACATCTTATTTTATTTTCGGTGTTTTATGCCTTGCCAACAAGCGGTTTATGTGGTAACTTAGAGTTAATTTATTACAGTGAGGTAAAATATGGCTCATAAAATTACTGACGATTGTGTTAGTTGCGGCGTATGTGTGACAGATTGTCCACTGGAAGCTATCTTTGAAAAAGACGGACAGTACATCATCGATGCCGGCAAATGCACAGATTGCGGCGCTTGTGTCGCTTCATGTCCGGCAGATGCTATCGTTCAAGGGTAAAATTTGCTAACAGCGTTAAAAACTGGCAAGGGAGTCACCCTTGCCTTTTTTTTCTTTTTTCTTATCACCACGCACATAAACCAAGTTGATGCTCAGCAATTGAGCGGCACTGGTTACCCTGTGATAAACAGGCTCGACCCGACTGATCTAAGTTTTCGGCAATTTATAAACGATGTTCAGGCAAACAGAAGAAGGGTTGCGCAAATACGCTGGAGGCCTCTGGATGCCGCAGAAAACCTGACAATTTTTCAGTATACGGTCAGGCAGGGCGAAGACTTGTTCTTTCTTGCCGCACGCACAAATATCCCTTTTTCGGCAATCGCTACCCTCAACAGGTTAAATAACCCGACAGCGCTGGAAGCGGGAACACAGATTTTGCTTCCGTCCAGCCCGGGGCTTTTTATTCCACGAAACATCGAGAATGACTTTGAAATGATACTGACAACAGCACGCCAAAACATAGAGCAAGGCAGCGAGGCATTTGTCGAACTGAGAATCAGAAAAGCTGGCGATCCGCAGGTTTTTTACTTTCTTCCCGGAGCGGACTTTTCGCCGACAGAGAGAGCGTTTTTCCTTAATTCTGGGTTTCGTTTTCCTCTGCGTCAATTTCGTATTACAAGCAGTTTCGGCATGAGAGCTGATCCATTCGGCGGACACCCTCATTTTCATCAAGGGATAGATTTGGCAGCTCCTTTGGGAACCGAAGTTTTTGCGGCAGCCGAAGGCATTGTAACAGCGATTGGGTATGACCCGATATACGGAAATTACATAATTATCAGACACCGAAATAATTGGACAAGCTTGTATGGACATCTGCAAAGAGTTGAAACATACTTGCAAGCATCAGTAAATTCTGGTACCCTTATAGGAAGAGTTGGTTCTACAGGTCTATCCACAGGTCCGCATTTGCATTTTGAACTTCGACAGGATGGAAGGCCGTTTGACCCGGCAGGAAGGCTCCGCCCGTAGTACAACAAACCATACAAACAAGTTTGTACGGCGGAAGAAAACGATGGACGATGGACAAAGTATGAAGGCAGTGGGAAAACTATTAATTATCTTTTTAATCTTCCCTATACAAATATTGTACGCTGAATCATTTCGTACACAGGTAGATGGCTCGATTTTAGTAACGACAGAAAGAGCTGTCGAAGAGCGGACATCCATTGGAGTAAACTCGGCTGTACTTATCAACCTTGGCTCTGACGCTCGTTTTTTAAGAGGAATCGAGCTGGAAATTACAGCGCCTCAAAACTGGCTGCAATACAGGGGCGCTTTAGCCATGTCGGTGTTTAGCCAAATCAGCCCGCAAACCGCTTCGGGAATAACCGATTTCACAGGCAGACGGATGGCGTCCGAACTTATGCCTGCAAGGCTGAGGATCATCTACCACATTCCGCTCCGCACGGCGCACGGCTTACGAACCACCACCACCGTAACAGTTCCCACAGCCGTCATTCCTTCGGAAAATTTCCCTATAGTGTTCAGATTGACGCCGATTGACAAAGGCCTGCCTCGAACTTTCGAGCAAATGCGCTTTAATTTCACGGCACGTCCAATTTTGAGCGATGAAGGTGCAGTCAGGATTGTCACCCGCTTCCCTCCCCAACTTACAGACAGACCTTTTACGGTATTGATAAACGACAATGTCATAACCAATTTATCAACAGAAATCATTTTAAGAGAAGGCGAACATCATTTGGTGGTTCTTTCCGATTATTACCGCAACGAAAGCCGCCGTTTTGTCGTAGAAAGGGCAAGGGTTGTCGATTTAGTCATAGAATTGCAGGATCCCACCCCAATAATTATATTCGAAGGCCCTCAAAACGCATCGATTTTCCTGAACAACACCCTCGTCTCGGACGCCCGCCAGCCAATCATGGTAGAACCGGGAACGCACGAAATCAGATTCCAAATCGGCGATTATACGATAATACGAACGCTAAATGTCCAGCGTGGCAGAACCTACCGTGTCGCCCTTGACATCGACATAAATATCCACGAAGAAAACTAATTTCTCCGCATTTAACCAAAACAAACCTTAAAATATCTACTCAAGAAAAGGAAGCTTCATGGCGATAATAAAAATGTCGGGATTATAGTTCCCCTCCCAAATCACTATAATTCCGATATGCCTCAAGGGCATGGAGCTGTTCGAATCACTTCGAGCAGCTCTTTTTTTTGCCCAAGCCCTTCTGCCTATGATTGTAATCACAGACTCCGTTGATTCGTTGTAGTTTTTTAGCTATAATACATCGATGAAGCAAAAAACAAATGATGATCAAGATCAGGTAAAACTAAAACCTTTTATGGGTATCCGCCCCGGCGTATATCTCACTGTAATATATTCGATAATACTTTTGACTGTTATCTTTTTTCTGTTCGTGTTTCCGGGAATCAGAACCGCCAACGCGGCATTGGTTGTAAAAACTCAGCCGTCGGGAGCGGCGATCAGGATAAATGATGTTTACATGGGGCTTTCCGGGACTCGGATAATCATACCAAGAGGTACTTATACAATCACCGCCGTTATGCCCGGTTTTGAAAGCCAATCATCTGTCCAAGAGGTTTCCGGGCGTGTATTTGGCTCACGGTTTTTCCCCAGATTGCACACAATAGAAAAGACATTGACAACAGCCGATCCGTCGGCAGCTTTCGCCTTGTACGCCCATGATTTTGCCTCGTGGACTTTCGGAGGAGAGGCAACTGAAATCTGGCAAATACCAATGAGCCTGTCCGAAGGAGCTTACCGCACCGGCAGAAAACAAACAACAGAAAACAGACAGGCATTTCAGGATAAACTTCTGGCGGCTTCACGTTTTAGTGTAACAAGAGCGGGAACACGAGATCTTATTCGGGCTAAAGCCTTGATTGACGGCGGCGGGAATACTCCCTCTCCGTTAACATTGCTTGGCAGTATATCTGAGACACTGGTTTTCCTGTCGGAAAATCCGGGCAGTGCGGCATGGTTGTCACGTTTGTTTCCGGGTGTTCACGAAATCAGAACTTCCCAATGGGCAAACGATGAACGGGACATTGAGACATCTTTTGTTCCCGATAATACTGCCCCGCTTTTGGCTGGAGGGAATCAATTTAACTTGGCAGGGATGGCTTTCAGAAACATGGGGGCGGGAACTTTGTTCAGCGGCAACGCCAATGCCTTAAAACCTTACGGCAACGGCGTATACATTAACAGTTTTTTAATTAGCGAAACGCCTGTTCCCCGCCCGTTATTCGAAACTTTCCTTAACGAAAACCCCGAATGGCGGGAACATCAAAGAGATTATTTCCCGAACGATATTTCGACTCTGCCGCTGGAAACACACAACAGATATATTTACGGAATAACATGGCAGGTCGCCGAAGCATTTTGCCGCTGGCTTACAGGGCTTCTTCCGCCGGGAATGGCTGATATGGAAGTCAGGCTGCCGACAGAGCATGAATGGGAATATGCGGCTATCAGTATCGGCTCAATGTTAAATGCAGGCTGGGAATGGTGCGCCGATCCATTCGCCCAGCAGCACTTTATCTCTGCCCCTTGGCAGGCTGTCGAAGCAGTCGGCTCGCCTGACCGTTCTCTGCGAGGCAGACAGACGACCGCCGCCGCAATAACCAGAGCTTCCCTGCCTCTTGAGTTTTCGTCTCCTTTTGTAACTTTTCGGCCGGTAATTGCGCCACGCAGATAACAGGTTGTAACATGAGTGAAGGAATCAAGATAATAGCAAAAAACCGCAAAGCATGGCACGATTACTCTGTAGACGAAACCTACGAATGCGGCATAGAGCTTCTTGGAACAGAGGTAAAATCATTCAGAGACGGGAAAATCTCATTTCCTGACGCATGGGCGGAAGTTACAGGCGGCGAGGTTTGGCTTCGCTCTCTCAGAGTCGCAGAAAACCCGTTTTCATCGGTTTTTAATCACGACCCTGACAGAAGAAAACGCTTGCTTCTTCACAAGGACGAAATCAAACGCATAAACCGCAAAGTCGAAGAAAAAGGTTATACCTTAATCCCTCTCATGTTTTATTTCAAAAGAAGCAGGGTAAAAGTCGAATTAGGCTTGTGCAAAGGCAAAAAAGCGTTTGACAAACGTGCCGGAATACGTGAAAAAGATCTGAAACGTGATGTAGAGAGGGAATTTCGCAATAAATTGCATTAAGATTCGGACAGCTCCTATTCACGTGCACGTTTGTCGATAAACTCCAGCATGAAAAGAAATGCGAAGATTAATAAACCTATACAGATGGCAGTAATTCTGATACTTCGTTCAGGGATATAAGACGGTATTTGAGCGACATATATACTTCCTACGTTTCCCGGAACAGGGTTGGGGTTAGAAAAACCTACAATTCGGATAAAACGTTCATTTTCATGGCCAAAACCCATTTGTCGGGCATGAACCAGGAGCGTATCACGGTCAAAAAGCAAATTATTTCTGGTTTTATCAAGGTCTTCATTAATAAGCACTAATTCTCTGATATTATCCCATTGCTTATCTCTTTCCGATAAAAGATAATTGTACGCCGCCAAGCCCTTTGGCCCGGCAAAAAGAGAAAAAAGCACATAAACCGCTACCGCAGCCCAAAGGCCGATGAGGTATTTGAAGATTCCCATGGTGCGATTAACGGCATATTTTCATCGATTCTTTACCCCACCAAACTATAGTCAATTAATTTTATTAATTGACTATTTCCGATTGTAAATACTTATTATACAAGGAATTATTCAATTCCTTGTATAATAAGCAAAATTAAAGGACTATTGTAAAGCTTGCATTGACAAGGGGCATACCATGAGTTAATCTAATATTATAGAGAAAACTACTGTAAACGGAAGATTTAACCGATATTAATAAGGATTATTAATCTAGGGAGTGGTTCATGACAAACAAAAAGAAACCTTCAATATATTCAGATCGCGGCGATTTAGGCTCTACCGAAAACTTGGATGAATACGGAGTATGGGTAAAGAGCGAGCCGCAGGTTATGTCTGAAACAGGTATTTTTGCCGATGCGGCAACTTTGGAGGAAGCTTCCGAGTCTTTTGATAACGAAAATTTAACATTCGTAGAAGATGATATAATCGACATCAATGCGGCGGTTGAATACAGCACGCCTATCGAAGACGCTTTCCCTGACGACATCGAAAATATCGACATAGAAGACGAAAAATTGCACACAACATCCGAAATGGACAACATCAACATCGAAGAGTCTTCCGAAGATACGGAGTATGACGAGTTTGATCTCACGGGTTCAGAAGAATCTTCTGATGAAGAAATTTTAATCGACGACTCTTTTATCGATAACATTGACACAGATGATTTTGACTTAGACACACAAGGCAGCGATTTACCGTTAGATGATATAAATATCGACACAGAAGATGATGATCTGCCGGTTGATGATTTTTTAACCGAATCTGAAAACGATGAATCAGAAGATTTTAACCTTCCAAACGATGATTTCAGCCTTACCGAAGGCAATGATTTTTCAGATGACGAATTCAACCTCGCAGATGAAGAAGACTCAGAGGAAGAAAAAGAAGAAATCACTATCGAAGGTTTTTCCGATGATGACTTCGACATTGTAATCGACGAAAGCGAAGTTATAACAAATAACGATCTGCCTACTGTAAAAGCAATTGAAAATAACATCGATGTGCAGCAAGATGAAAAAGAAAGCGGGCTCTCCACTCACTTATTAATGAAAATCGCAAATGAGCTTTCGTCAATAAGGGGAGAATTAAGCGATATCAAAAAAGAATTTTCACAGATACATACCGCTGCTGAAGATAAACAATCAGATGACCGTGCCAGATTCTTCGTTGAAGAAGATGATGAAACTATTTCTCTTACAGGCGATGAGCTTGACAATATCCTCAACACAACAGAGCAAATTACAGAATCGCAAGAAAACGTTGATGTTGACATTGATATTGACAACTTGGATTTCTCCGAAGATCTCAGCGAAACCATCACCGAAGACTTTACAGGTATCACTGACGAAGAGATCAACGAAAATATTGACGAAGAGATCATCGAAGAAACTATAAAAGACACCACTGAAGATTTTACCGAAATCGACACAGACATCAATATCGAAGAAGACACTGAAGATGAAGCAATTGCGCTTACAAGCGATGAACTTGACAACATTCTCAATTCAACAGAACAAATAACAGAAAATTATGAACAGGAAAAATCCGAGGATGACACCGAAGATGAAGCAATCGCCTTAACAAGCGATGAATTAAATAACATTTTAAGTTCTTCCAGTTATTCGTACGAAGCTTCTCAGGATACATCACAAGATACTGCGCCGCAAAGCGACGAGTCGGATATTTCGCTTGAAATGCCGACGACAGAACAAACCGAAGACGACGACGATGAAGTAATTGCGCTTACAGGCGATGAACTTGACAGCATTGTAAACTCCGCCGACTTCACAAGCGAATCAACAGAAACAGATAACATTGAGGACTTCGATATTGACAATATCGGGGACTTCGATACCAGCAATGTCGAAGATGTCGATACTGGCAATGTCGAAGATGATGTCGACACTGACAATGCCGAGGACTTCGATACTACCAATGTCGTGGACATTGACATTGACAACATCGGGGACTTCAATACTAGCAATGCCGAGGACATTGATATTGACAATATCATGGACATTGATACTAGCAATGTCGAAGACTTCGATACTGGCAATGCCGGGGGCATTGATATTGACAACATCGGGGACTTCGATACTAGCAATGCCGAGAACATTGATATTGACAATATCATGGACATTGATACTGGCAATGCCGAAGATGTCGATATTGTCCATGCCGAGAACATCGACATCGACAATATCGGGGACTTCGATACTAGCAATGTCGAGGACATTGAGTTTTCCGAAGAACCTGTTGACTCCGTTGAAGTCACAGAAGAAGGTGAAACAGAAGAAATCACTTTTGAAGATGATACATCTGAAGATGTACCTGAAAACATATCTTTAGAAATGCCTGAAAATATCCCTAATGATTTTGTTGACATTGATGATATTTTTGACACACAGCCGGAAGAACTCCAGCAGTTAATCGAAGAAGGCGCAATGCCAGTTACATCCGCACCAGAAAATGCCTCGTATCTTGAAGAAGGTGATGATGATTTGCCTTCTGACAATGCTGCATTGGATTCCGAGCCTGACTGGTCGGAGGGTGATTCCCCTCTTGATTTGTCAGACGCTGTAATTGACGAACCTGAATTAGAAATCGGAGAAATTGACGAAAATCTTTCAGAGCCGTTTTTTGATGAGCCAGAACTTGAGCTTGATAACCTTGACGATCTTGATGATTTATCCATCGACAGTTTTGATGATGTTGAAGACGAGTTATCAGAGACGGCTCCTGAAAATCAAGCGTATGAAACTGAAGCTCCAGCGCCATTAAGCCAAGTCGCATCTGCGCCTCAAACAGTGCCTCAAGCTCCTGTTGTAATGCAGGCATCGGCAACGCCGGCAACGCCGATGTTGCCGGCAGCGCCGACAGCGCCGACTTTAGCGGCAAAAGAAAACAAAACGGGTGATGATAGCTTTGCTCTTCCTGTGGAATTAAAATCAGAACTCAGAAGTATTCTAAGTTATATGGATCAACTTCTTGAATCTCTGCCGGAAGAAAAAATTGAAGAATTCGCAAAGTCTGAGTATTTCAATTCCTACAAGAAATTATTCAAGGATTTGGGGTTGATATAAACACTGCCGTTCATCTTCACTCACGTTATAATCCGCAAGCTGAAGCCGCAAGGTATATTGATTCTCTGAATATAAAACACACGATTGAGTGTTTTATATTGATCGAGCCGGGATTGGGTTACATAATCCCCGTATTAAAAGAAAAATTTCCCGGCGGCAAAATCATTGTCCTTCATGTTGATAAAGCTCACTACAATGATAATTGTTATAATTCTCATTGTGCAATTCCCGCACTCTGCTCCGCAGATAAAACTAAAATAAATTTTTTTTTAGAAACCGAAGTTCCCGATACAGATACCGATAAAATCCGCATAATAGAATGGCGGCCTTCCATGAATTTCTATAAAAAAGAATATGTTAATCTGTTTTCTGAAGTTGTTAATTTTCTTAAACGTACAGACGCAGGGCGCAGAACAACAAAAGTTTTTGGGACAAGATGGGTTAAAAATTTCTTTAACAATCTGGAAATCGTAAAAAAAAATATCCTCTACAGGCAGACAAATATTCCTGTTATTGTTACAGGAGCCGGCCCCGGTCTTGAACAGTCGCTTGAATATATCGCCAAAATGCAGGAACACTGCCTTATTATCGCAGCTTCTTCATCGTATATGGCGCTCTCATCAAACGGCATTCAGGCGGATATAATAATCGCTACAGACGGAGGCTCTTGGGCACTGAAACATATTTATCCGGTTTTCAGAAATTCCGCTTTGCCGTTTAACAAAAACGAAAACATATTTGCCGTAAACCTGTGCGCTGCTCTGCCCTCTCAAAATGCAGATACTCCGTTTTTAATCATGAACGACGGAAGTTTCTGGCAAAGTCTTATTCTTCATGAGCTCGGTATTCCATCCGTTATAATCGGGCAAAAAGGAACAGTAGCGGCTTGTGGTATAGAACTTGCTTTGCTTCTTTCCAGCGGGAATGTTTACCTTGCGGGAATGGATTTTTCGATCAATGATATAAGAACCCATATAAAGCCGTATGCCTTTGATTGTTTTTTTGAGGCACAATCAAATCGTTTTGCGCCATTTTATTCAAAAAGTTTTAAGCGTTCAGGATTATTAAAAGAAGGCGGCAGTTTGAACATATACGATAAATGGTTTAAAACACAACTTCAATTATGGCCTAAACGTATTTTTAACATAACAGAAAAAAAACCAGACACACACACGCCGCTTAAAAACACAAAAGAAATTTTTAAAACAAAAAATATAAACAGCTCAAATACCTTTTCCAAAAGAGCAAAAGAAACTCTTTTCTCGGCATTAAACAATCCAAAATACGCAGACAACGTAACAAGAGAACTTGCCGCTCTTTTATTGCCTGACTTTGAATCGTCAGATGAAACAAAAAACGCATTAAGGAAAACGCTTAAAAATCTCTTTGAGGATTGGGAAAGGGATAAACAATGAATAAAATACATTATGTTTTTTCACAATCACGCTCAGGAGAAATAGTTCCGGCGCTAAAACTTCCCGGCGGATACAAACCTCTTCATTCCATGATTGATCCAAAACGAGAAGCACAGCGCATTGTTTCTGAAACAGCCAACGAGGAGTTTTTAATCTGCCTTGGTCTTGGCGGAGGTTTTATTCCGCAAGCCATTTTGGAGCTGACACAAAGCCATGTATGCGTTATTGATTTTGACAAAGAAAGCGTTAATCAACTGCTCGCAAACAAAAACTATTCATACTTATTAAAAAATGAACGTTTCACCTTACTTATCGATCCTTCCAAAGATGAGATCGAAGCATTTATTCTTGAACATTACAAACCGGCTCTTTTTGGCGGAATAAAAACAATCCCGCTTCGCGGAAGAATCGAAATCGACAGTGAATTATTCGATTCTGTGATTTCATCAATTAAAGAATCAATTCAAATTGTTTCAGGCGATTATTCGGTTCAGGCTCATTTTGGAAAATCCATGTTTTCCAATATTATCCGTAACGTAAAAACACTAACAGGCGGACAAACCTTTGGCTTAAGCCAATTATCGGCAAACAACACAGAGCAAGCGGCGATTATAGCTGCCGGGCCTTCGCTTGACATTCAATTGCCGTCTATTGCCGAATTAAAACAAAAAGGTGTATTTCTTATCAGCACAGATACGGCATTTCCCGCATTGGATCATTACGGAATAAAACCTGATGTGATAGTTTCGCTTGACTGCCAGCACATTAGTTTTAATCATTTTGCCTCCTCACAAAACGCCTCGCAAAAACGTTTTTTCCCGTTTGATATTCCCGTAATTATGGATATTACAAGCCCTCCTATTCTTTCTCGTTTTACATCCAAGCCTGTTTATTTTTGCGGCGGTCATCCGCTTGCAAGATATATCTCGAACACATGGAAGTCTTTGCCGCTTCTTGATACCTCCGGCGCAAATGTAACTTACGCCTGCCTCTCACTAGCAGATTATCTCAATGTTCGTCACATAACGCTTTTTGGAGCGGATTTTTCATACATAAACAGCCAATCTTACGCAAGAGGAACATACATTTTTCCCTGGTTTGATAAAAGGCAAAATCGTTTATCATCTTTGGAATCGCTTTTTTCGAAGTTCCTCTTCCGCACTCCCTTCCTTCCCTCAGAAAACACAAATGGAACGGCATATTACGAAACGTCAACACTTCGTTTGTATCGAAAAAAACTGGAAGAAAAAGCGCAGCTTATACATTCGCAAATTACCAGCGCAAAAGGGCCGGGAGCACCTATCTGTTTGCCGTACAAAGAACAATCAACAATGAAGAATGAACAATCAACGAGTAATATTTTAGAAACAAAGATTGGGAAAGATCAAAAAACAAGCGGGATAGAATTTCTTGCAAAGTACCGAAATGATATTTTGGCACTGCCGCAGGCAAAAGAGAATTCAAACTATCTAAAACAATTGAACCAAAAAGAAAGGCAGATTTTTACTACTCTGCTGCCTTGTATGGCATGGTTAAGAAAACACCAAAACGAACTAAATCAAATTGAGATCATCGAAGAAACAAAGCGGTTTTGCACGAAGGAAATTGAGCGGGTATTGTGCAGTTGTTATATTTAAACTATGTTTATAGTCAATTAATAAAATTAAAGGACTATAATCATGAATAAAACTTCTTTGGGCGCAGGATTTTTCTACACGATACTGGCGTATTTTATATGGGGAATCCTGCCGCTGTACTGGAATTTACTTTCCGCAATAAATCCTTTGCATATTGCCGCGTTTAGAATTATCCTTTCGCTGATTCTGATTAGCATAATTCTTTTTACAGCAAAAAATTTTGCATGGCTGCGGTTTTTCAAAAACAAACGGGAAGGAATCTCTTTGGTAACAGCGGGATTTCTTATCAGTTTTAACTGGATTATTTACATTTGGGCAGTGAATAACGGGCAAACAATTGAAGCGGCTTTAGGTTATTACATCAATCCGCTCATTTCTGTTGTATTAGGAATGTGGATTTTAAAAGAAAAAATAAACTTCTTGCAAATAATAGCGTTTGTGATTGCAGCAATAGGCGTATTTCTTCTTGTATTCTTTACCGGCAGGCCGCCGTGGATTTCTTTAGGGCTCGCTTTTACTTTCGGATTTTACGGACTTATTAAAAAAACTGTCAGGTTTTCGGCTCTGGAATCTTTAGGGATTGAAACGCTGGCAGCCCTTCCTTTAGGTTTATTATTATTGGCAGGCTCGTTCAGCATAGGACAGCTTTCAAATCAACAAGGGCTCGCTTACATGATGGAACTGCCTTGGCTGACATTGTTTTTACTGTTACTCTGCGGAGCTGTTACCACACTTCCTTTGTATCTATTCGGGAAAGGCGTAAAAATAATTCCGCTTTCGACTGTCGGCTTTTTGCAATTTATAGCGCCGACTTTGACTTTTTTAACAGGTATTTTTATTTTCAGAGAATCTTTCCCGATATATAACCTTGTAGTTTTTGGATTCATCTGGTTAGCGATGATTTTGTATATTGTCTCACTTAAACGATATGGAAAATAAAACAGCGGCGCAAGCTTTGATTCTCGCAAACCGTCTGCAAAAACGGTTTCGCCATCTCAAAAAGTGGGCGCAAAGGAAACGTATAGAAGCTTTCAGGTTATACGACAAAGATATTCCCGAAATTCCATTGGTTTTGGACTTTTACGGGAACCCTTCCGTACCAGAGGATGCGGCAATTTCAGGCGCTCTTTACAAACGTCCATACGAAAAAGACGAAAGCGATGAGGAAAAATGGCTTTTGGCAATGAAGGAAAGTTTATCTACATCCCTAGAAATCCCTCTAAAACATATTTTTATCAAACACCGCCAACGCCAAAAAGGCGTTTTGCAATACCAAAAATTCAGCGAAGATCATTTTGTAAAAATCGTGAATGAAGGCGAGCTTGTCTTTAAAGTAAATTTATCTGATTACCTTGACACCGGCTTGTTCCCCGACAGACGGCTTTTAAGAGAGATGGTTCGCTCGGAAGCCTCAGGCAAAAAAGTTTTAAACTTATTTTGTTACACCGGCTCTTTTTCTGTGTATGCCGCATCCGGCGGAGCCGTATCAACAGATTCAGTTGATCTTTCAAACAATTACCTTAGTTGGGCTCGGGAAAACTTTTCGCTTAACGGATTTTCCGCCAAGTTGCTGCCTCGAATGGAAAAAACAGATGGTTTATCACCAAACGGGCACAAACTTATTCGCACAGATGTACTTGATTTTTTGGAAAAGGCCTCAGGGAAAATACGCTGGGATTTAATTATTGTTGATCCGCCCGCTTTTTCCAATTCAAAAAAGATGTTTACAACTTTTGATTTAAACCGTGATTTAACAGATTTACTTGTTAAATGTCTGTTTTTGCTTACACCCGGCGGCAAGATTTTTGTCAGCGTAAACCTTAGGCGGGCAGCACCTGCGGCGGCGGAATTGGAAACCATATTGCGCTCCCGGCTTTCCGAACATCCGGCAAACCCTGTTTATGCCGATTTACGCATAACGGATTTGGGAAACAAAATTGTTGACGAAGATTTTCGCGGAAAAAAAACGCCTAAAGCGTACTTGGTGTGCGTGTGAAACGTAATTTCAACACTTCGTTGACCTACGCTTCGCTCTGCTCGTCAATCAAACAAAATCGCAAACCAATGACGGGGATCGCTCTGATCCTGAGCAATCATGCCGATATCGACATTTGCGGTAGTTTCCGCAACAAGCCAATTGGTTCCATGCGAATCATCAAAACGAGCGCCGATTCCGGCAATATCAGCAAGACCCAAAGCATGGCTGTGATACAGCGAAACCATCATGGCGGATCGGATATTTGCGTGGGTTAATAGTACTGCGAATAACATCGAATAGTTATCGCAAGAACCTCGCCCTTCGGTGATGGCTGTAACAAGGTTTATAAAATCACTTCCGGTAAAATCACGTTCGTAATGAAAACCTTGTATAAAAGTAAGAGCTCTCTGCGCAAATTCTCTTTGCTGTTCATCAGTAAAAGCCATGTGCCCTTGTAATTCACGAACAATAACAGAAGCTGCGTGTTCTATTCGTGCAAAAGAATCCCTAAATATAAAACGGTAATAACGTATAAACGCTTCATGTAAATATGTTGTGTTCAGATAAGTTCGAAGGATCGCAAATTCACGTTCAATCAAAATTTGAGCCGCTTCGGCATCATTTTCATGTATTACGCCATTAAGACCCCTGAAGGCAAGAGGAACATTTATCGGCTCGCCTCGGGGAAAACTGTATTGCATTATCGGCCCTGGATAGCGGCGCTGAACGACAGTCGGCGCGATTGAATCCAACGCCGACAAATGAAACAAAGACCAATCCCCGCTATTAACAGGATTGTAAGAAAGCGCCAATAACATTGGACGAACGCCGCTTTGTTGGGCAAGTTCAACAGCAAGCCCCCAGCCGTGATTATCACCAAACTCCAAACTGATAACCGCAGCTTGTTTCCCGCCGTACTCAAAGAAATCAACATAACCTTGATTCTGCAATCTTCTGTTTATGTCTTCAACCAAATCAAATATGGTATTGTACTGCCCGTGGTATACAATAATGTCAAACATCAATCCTTCCGGCCCTGAAAATGAAAAACGATCCCTTGCGTCTCCGTCAACAAATTGATAACCCGGCGGCAGATCGATAAAAAACCCCCATGTCGGCGAAAACATGGCCTGCGAAAAAACAATTCTCGCAAAAACAAACAGTAAAACAAAAACCAATAACAATTTATTTTTCTTCATACAACCTCTTCCCGGTTAAAGGACTATAATATATATTTATGTTATCATTATCGGCATGAAAAACATAGATATCTTATATGAAGATGACATATCGATAATCGTAAACAAACCGGCAGGTCTTGCCGTGCAGGGCGGAAAGGGAATTAAAACATCTTTAGATAAAATACTCGCCCAAAACCATAAAGGTACAATAGAAACAACACCCTTATTGGTTCACAGGCTCGACAGAGATACTTCAGGGGTTTTGCTGGCCGCCAAAGGACAAAAAGCCGCCGCCCATTTTTCCAATATCATTAGTAAAAAAATTGTTAAAGTTTACATCGCCGTATGTAAGGGCTGCCCGCCAAAAAACGAAGGTTTAATCAAAGACGAACTTTACATTCACGGCAAGTTAAAAAAATCCGAAACACGATACAAAACGATAAAAACATCTGCCCTTGAGCTGCCCTTCGGCGAAGTCGAAAAAAAATCGCAGGAAAAACTTTTATTCTCTGTGTTGGAAATCGAACTTATAACAGGGAGGATGCACCAAATACGCCGCCACCTCGCAATGGCCGGAAACCCAATACTCGGAGATGACAAATACGGCGATTTTTCGCTGAATAAACATCTGCAAAAAGCCGCAGGGCTTAAACGTATGCTCCTGCACTCGTCAAAATTGATGATCAACAACGAAACAAACCTGCAAATCCACTCCCCATTACCGAAATATTTTCATTTATGGGTGGAAAATCCATAACATTTCCACAAAATATTAATAACAAAACCTATAGACATTCAATGGTATTTTTGGTAAAAATAATTAAATTATCATAAAATAATTTAATTATTTCTTTTACTTAGGAGAGGTCTAATAATGAATGTTGAAAATCTGTTTTTTGTCGGTTTCGTAGGAGCGGCCTGTGCGCTCTTGTTTGCTTTCTTACAAGGGCGCAAAGTGATGAAGTACTCTGAGGGTAATGACGTCATGAAGAAGATTGC
>WQWD01000015.1 GCA_009785545.1 Treponema sp.
ATTTCATTTTATAGTCCTTTAATTTTATTTATTGTACAATAAGTATTTACAATCGGAAATAGTCAATTGACTATAAAACTCCAAATTTAAATTTCAATTGTAGTGTATCACGAAATTATTATTCCGGTATAGGAGAATTATCTATTTGATATTCAGTAACTTTTAAGTTACAATAGAGTTATGAAAGAAAAAACTACTGTATGGGATATGGCAGAAAACATTAACACAAAAGAAGACGTAATTGCATATCTTGAAGCGGCACTGGAAGAAAATGACACGGAATTTTTATTTAAAGTAATAGGTTATATTGCAAGGTCAAAAGGAATGGCACAAATAGCTAAAGATTTAAACCTAGCTCGTGAAAGTCTTTACCGATCTCTTGCTTCTGATGGAAACCCGTCGTTTAACACCGTTGTAAATGTTCTTGACTACCTCGGTTATCAATTAAGTATCAAGCAGAAAGCAGCGGCATAAGAAATGAGTTTTTATTTATGGGCATTCTGGAGAAACGATTAAAGTGGCTTTTCCCCAACCCTTACCATCGATTTGATAATACACAACGAATTCGTATTATTAAAGAATGAGGTGTAATTCTATGATTAAAACAATATGGAAGATTAACATTTTCTAGTTTTCCAATAGGAGGATTAGAAAATGTCAAGATCGTATAAAAAACGCTGCGGCGGAACTATTTGCTCCAGCATGGATAAACCGTAGAAAAAACAATGGCACTCTGCTATGAGGGCTAAAGAATGGGATTTGCTCCGCCTGCAAATCAAATCTCCGGAAGATGATTACAGTTATCCAATTCCAAGAGAAGTAGACGACCTCTGGTCTGTGCCTTCTGATGGTGACAGCTATTGGAATTATTATGGTTTTGAGCATTATTACCATGAGCAAACTCGTCCATGCTGGTACTGGTGGGGAGGAAGTAGGGATATTCTTGTGCGCAAATTGGCTTAGAGAGCGTGAGTGAAAGATGTGATTGGGAAGCACGGTTTATTTTGCAAGGATAGGGCTCGAAACTATGGCCTCCCCCCCGTTATAAGCAAGAGTTAGGGCTGTTTTTAGGGGTAGACTGGTGTAACCTACGTTAAAGCGGTTTCCGGCTTAATTCTATTCTTCGCAGGTTATGGCTCGTGCCCACTAAAGTGTGGATAGTGGTGGAAATTAAGGTGTTCTCTATCTAATTTATAGTCATAAATATTTCACAAGTTCAAATATTTTTTGCCGTTTCAAGTCAGCAAATATCTCCAAAACCTGAGAGGCTTTCTTTTTCGATGTAATAAGTGCGCCAATTTCAATATTACCCTCAAGACCATGATATGAAAGATTCGCAGACGAAATGAGCATTTTTACATCATCAACAATTATCGTTTTAGCATGAAGTGATGCCATTTTATCTCCTGCCTTACCAGCATATTCATAAATTTTCAGAAAATTCCTATTAGTATGCCTGATATCTGCCAATATTGAACGAATGCTGGCATAATTGTTTACAAATATTTCAACAACAACACCCTGTTTGCTTTTATTATCTATCAGCTTGAGTGATTCTTCAAAATGTTCTGAAATGGAATATCCTGTCAACGTTATGCTGTTTGTTGCACTATTGACAAGTTCCTCCATCACGGGATGTGTTTTTCGGGTTTTTGACATAAATGATACTGGTACTGTGGATACAACTTCGACTTTTTCTGCAGTTTGATTTGAGGTCAAAGATTTTATAAGCCGGCATAACTTTTCCGCATCAATATCTGATAAACTTTGAAGCTCAGTTTTTAACATACGCATTAGAACCAGATTATCTGCTTTTCCTGATAATTCTGCGATAAGCTCGTCAGCTAGGATATCGATTGTTAAAGATTGATAGAGCATAATTCATTCACCAAATCTTTAAAGAAACTAAGGTCTGATTTTCCATCAAGCGGGACAATCAAACTCCTGTCAAGCAAACGGTTTCCATTCTCACAGGCTGTTTCCGATATCATACAACAGGAGTGACAAGCCGAACCGTTCAGTGTATCACTGTCAATCGGACTGTTTGCGCATTCGGGGTCTGTAGTACAAAGCAGCGCATTTTCAATTGCTGCCTTTATTAGTTTTCTGAACTTTGACGTTTCTCCAAGCTCAACAAGTCCGCCAAGCGATCCTTCTTTATCAGAGCTACCTGTATGAAATAAAACTCCGTACATAGAAGGACTGCTGTAAATTCTTTCGCGGATCGCCGTTGATGAATACCCTGATTGCAATGACATTTCCTTGATAATCAAATGTGCAAATGTATGAATAAGCACATATTCACCATTACGTTCTTTTACATTGTCCCATCCTCTTTCCGCTGTGTATCGATTATATATATCTTTATAATACCCAGAAATTCTGTTTGCTACAGAATTTTCCAGCCATTTTTTGATTGTTGCTCTGTTAAATTCAATAAAGATTCCTTCACCATGTATTTCAACTCCCGGAAGCCATGAATCTGGTTTCTTTGTATTTAACCGTACTATGGTTTTTAAGTCGTCTGCTTCCGGTTCAGGGGGATCAATCCGTGTAAATCCCTGTAATACTAGTATTTCTCTAAGACGTTCTATTTTGATAATACGTGAAAAATACTTTTCCAGATAAGCTGGAACAGGATCTTCATTGGCTTTGAAATATTTTACATCTTTTTTATATGTTGGATCTGCATGATGGGTAAACGCTGTGTATTCCATTTCCTTTATTTCAATATACTCTTTAATTTTTCTTTTTCGATTTTCAATTGCCTTATCAAATTCTTCACGACTGTACGCAGTAAAATGGTTTTCGTATATTTTGTCTATTCCAGCTTTACCAAAATCTCTTTCATAGTCATATAAACGTATCCAATGTTCATCAAGTAACAGATAAAGCGGATTTGTCCATGGCGGTATAGAGATTGCGCTTCTTGTTACAGAAAAATATACATTTGTTGCGCCTCGTTGTGAAGGGAAGAGCTCTTTGCATTTGCATTTGTCATTTTTACTGTTTGGTTTGTGCGGATGCCGTCCTGTACATTCATATCCTTTTTCTCTGAAATCTGTCCTGTCCGTGGCTCCTGCCATTGATCGTTTTGCTCTGCATTCACATTCAACCCACATCTCGGCAAGAGTTGATGTTTCACCTGTTGAGTAAAGTTTCATTTTCTTTGTGCAGCTTGTATTACCTCTGTGTACCCACCATCGCCATGGAAAATCGTCAAGATGTCCATCTTTACAGACAATGACAAACCTTGCAGGATAAGAGCGAAATCCGCAGTCCGGGCAGGTTGGTCCCTGACGATTATATATATCGATGTTAAAAGAAATCCGTATATCAAACAGCCGGGTACATTTTGCATTTGGACAAATATGGTAATTTGGAAATGACAATACGGGTAGATCGTTTCCATAACTTGTTTTTGGCGGGCGAAAATGGTTAACATTAAAGTATGATGCAAGCCGGGAATCATAAATCGGCGTGCCAGTATCCTGCCAGTAAGATGTATCCAATACTGTTACAGAGTCTTTTACAGCCTCCAATATTGCTCCTGGATCAAACGAAGTTATGAGCTGATTTGGACGAATGTCTCCAATTTTTTCCGGATTAAATATTTTTGTGAACATTTATTAACCCTCCCTGTAATAATAAAGTGTTGATGTATTCTCAACTTCCCGCATAGAGTTAAGCGTTGGTTTTTCATTTCTTTTACAGAGTTCTCCGTAAAAGTTTAACAATCTTGCTCCTTTAGTTGTATCTGCAATGTAGTAATAGAGCTGCAATGTGTTTACTTTTTTACATGTTTTCCATGTATCAATAAACTCAGTTATTTCATCAACAACATCAGGACGTAATTTAGGCGCAACCTTTGCTACTCTTGAAGCGATCTTATCTATTATTCTATCTATTTCTGTTTTTGGTGTTCTGTCTATGAAAGACGCGGACGCATTTTCTGCCAATGCCTCGATTTGCAGACGCGCCAGAGCAACAAACAGAGCATGAAGAACTCTGTCCCGTGCGCGCGCAGAAAAAGGCGTCGCACTGGTACCTTCTACAAAACGGTAGATGTGAGAATGATAACCTTTGAAGTTTTCATAATGGGATAAGTCTCGCGGTCTGTATGGATTATATATTGTTACAACAAGTCCGGGGTAAACACGACCAATACGGCTTGTTGCTTGTATGTATTCTGCGCTTTGTTTTGGCTGACCAGTAACACACATCAGCCCAAGCCTGTCAATATCAAGACCGACAGAAATCATATTTGTTGCAATTGCCATATCAAGAAAATCCTTGCATTTTTTCTCCAAAGCCTCTTTTTTCGAAATTGTATTTTCAAGTTCATCTAAGAGTCCGGTAATTTTATCAGATTTCATACGCGAGGTAATTTCTTTATGTTCGAAAAACCTTTGTTTCTTATGTCCATAATGTTTTACAATCCACTTTTGACGTTTTGGAATGTCATCCTGTAATAATCGTACAGCGCCGCCTAGCTCACGAATACTATTGAAGTATCCAATTAATGTATAATACGGATCTATTAAATCTTTATATTCAGGTTGTTCTGCCAGGTGAAGTGTTGTTTGTAATAAGATCGCATAAACTCGTAACAATGTTGTTTTTACTGACTTTCCGCTTGCGGCCATACCGCAATACTTTCTGAAAGGCGATTGTTTTATTGGAATTTCTTTTGTGAAATAACTATCTCTTATATCCAAACCGCTTGGCGGAAATTGAGCAGTACTATCTCTGCCATATAAGCAGCGGATCTGTTCCTCTGCATTACTTATAGTTGCTGTTGAAACAATGTATTTGGGTAATATTTTTTCTCCATTTTTTGTTATTGTGCATAATTCTTCGATAACAGATTCGTATGCTCCGTATATTGTACCAAGAGGACCTGTTATCAAATGCAACTCGTCCTGAACGATGAGTTCAGGCGGAAAAAATGGTTTTGTAGCTATTGTTTCTGTTGCAGGTAAACTACCTTTTGCATAATGCCTCCAGGCATGTTCCTGACCGATTGCAATATAACCGTGACGAGGACAGTATCTGTCAACTCTGCCAAAAAGCGTATTGCAGGCAACATCCCATGGCAATCTGGCAAACTTATCAACAGTAGCTATTATTATGCTTGGACATTTCCTGTATATTTGCTCATCAACAAGATAAACAGGTATTGGAATACGATTTTCCTTAAACTTAAAAAAGTAACAGTTTTCATCTGCGCAGTATACATCGACATTTTCCTGATCCGGATTATAATAAAATTCCTCTGATGATAATTGTTTGCCGCAATAAGGGCATTTAATAAGCTGTCTGTTAAGCTGACCTATTGTCTTTTTATAATTATCAGGTTCAGTATCTGAGTTTTTAAACTGTGAAAAACTATTTGGAGTAACATTGCGGCCAACATAAAACCCTATTGAAAAAGGCTCGGTTCCATACAATGCGTCTTTTGAAAAATATTTACGTCGGATTATTTCTGCGGCTATTATCATTTTAGTTAATCTGTCACGCTGTTGAGTTGTAAGCAAACGCAAGGTATAGCGAAGTATTATTGTTACACCACCGTCCTTGTTATATTCCGCTTCATCTTCCGCAGTAAGCCGCCTGTATCCAAGCAAAAAAGCCATTACGCCTAAATACGCTTCAGTTTTTCCGCCGCCTGTGGGGAAATATAGTAAATCAACATAATTTCTATATTTGTCTGTATAATCAACAATGCATGAAATATTGAGTAATAAAAAAGCAATTTGAAATGCTCTCCACTCACTATGATTTTCGTTAAGATATTCATCAAGATTGCATTTTGTTCCTGTACCATATTTTTTTGAAAACATATTGATACTGCGCTGCATGAACATACATTGATTCATAAAACAAAATGCTTTAAACGCCTTTTCATTTAACTGCAGAATTTTAATTCCTGTCAGTATTCTGTCTGCTTGCTCCGTACATTTTTCAACAATTTCTTTACCTTTTTGTCCAGAAAAATCGGGGTTGCTCATTTTTGGATCGCTTTTTATTTCGTTTATCCAATTAACATAAGCTCCATACAATACTGTCAGGTTTGTTATAATTGTTTCTCTGTTTTTGGGTATTGAAAAATCTTTCATAGAAAAATAATTTTTTGTAAATCCATCAAGATCAGGGCTTACATTCGGAATCTCATGTTCGGGAATAAACTCGGAGAACACCTCTTTTGCTTCTCCATTGTCATTTTCGCGCCAGTCAGCGGCGCATCCATGTCCGCGTCCGTAAATCGGGCGGCTTTCATACAGGTATTCATCATCAAGTTCACGGCGGCACAGGTATTCGGGCACAAAACTATCTTTGCTCAGAAAAACTGTTAGCCTTGTCTGAAACATAATTCCATTGACAGTTTCGTCAACAGCATCGCGATAATTTGTGACATATACTGAATAAAGGTTATATCCGCTTTTTAAAACAAAGCGGGAAACTTTAATTTTAATACCTTCATTGTTTTCACCAACAGAGTATTCCTTTGATTTCTCTCCAATGTTTAAACTTACATTAATTTCTGAATTGCGGGGTAATCTTGTGTACACTTTGCGGTTTATTATTTTGCCATTCTTATCTTCAATTTCTTTTTTATCAACCATATAATCGCCCCAATCGAGACGGATATTAAAAGACATGGCACTTTCAGGCAAATAAAAATTAAGTCCAATCGAGGATTGCTGTTTAAATTTTGCGGCATATATATCTTCATTATCTTCATCGCCAAGTGTATCACTGTCACCAGAATCAAGTTCGATATCTTCCTGGTCATCGAACTCAATAATGTTTTTTGCATTGGTAGTGTGCAATGCACCTGTAAGATAACTCAATTCCGGGTTTTCCAGCAACACCTCATCTGCACCTTCACGCGGTCCAATCAGATCGAAACGTATTGCTTCAATCAGTTTTTGACGTATTTCACTTTGAACAAATTTTTCGTTCATTACTCAACATCCTCCGTATTAACAATATCTTCAGCCAAACCAAGAATAGATAAAAGACTGTCACCTATATTTATTCTGTCATCTGCAATAAGCCGGTAATGCCAATTTTTTTTATCTTCGTCTACAATCGAAGCATATTTACACCAGAGTTCTCCTTCTTCTTTTTTCAGGAGTACATCATCATTTTTAACGTCTATTCTTGCTTTTATCTCAACCATATATTTCTCAGTTTCGGTTTCGACTAAAAAATCAGGAGTGTACTGCTGTCCGGCAGCATAATAAATTCCCATTTGGTTAAGAGGAGGCTTTATCCATCGTATGACATTTTTGTCCTGCTCAAGAATAACAGAAAATTTTCTTTCAGCATCGCTGTCAAACCCGTATTTTTCATAATATGATTTTTTATAGCCAGTAAAAATATATTTTCGAATATTACTTTTATCGCTTATCTGGGTATGCAGACTGACTTCGCCGTCAGGTTTTATGACTTTTATTTGTTTTCCAAAAGTAATAAAAGCTTTTTGAACTTTATAAATTAATTGTGTATCGGTTTTGATTGCGCTTAAAACCTGTTTTCTGATATCTTCCAATATCAATGTAGCATATTTGCGTACAATCTGTCGTTTATGTTCTTCAGTGCCACCAATTTGTTTCAGGTATTGGTTGACAATACCCAGTATATAATCTGCATCATCACTGTCAAGTTCACTTATATTATCAAGCAATAAACAAGCAATCGTATTTACCGGATTTGGATCTTCCAATATCGTAGCATCCAGCGATTCAAGCAGTTGGTTATTTACAACATCATACCGTTCAACATGTGATGGTTCAATTACAAATCCATTTTTGTATGAACAGACTACATCAATGGGTTTAAGCTCAATATTTGTTGATAAATGAACCTGTATCATCGGAGTACTGATACAGGTTACAGCAATTCTATTAAGTTTTTCAATAAAAGTCTGCTTATTCATTACATTGCCGCTTTTTTGTGGTTCGGATTTAACTGTAATGCTGTTTTTATCCTGTTCATCTGCGGCAGGTTCATAAAGCATTAATTGATTATCTGGTGTTTCGGCAGCAGATTTTTTATCTTGTGCCGATATTGTTTTAAGATACGCCTCGTATATTTTTTCCTGTACAATTGGATCGCTGATATCCTGCGCTTTGCTGATACTTTTATTTTCAACAAAAGCAGTTATCAGAGATAATTGTATATCATCAAAACTAGGTGTAATTGTAACAGGGATGGTTGGTTCAATTTTATTTTTATCCAGATCACGCGCTCTGAAAAATGTATTTGCTTTTAATTCCTCGACAATTTCCCGATAGTGGTCATGAGCAACAATATCAAGCGTGTCGATATCATCTTCACCTGTGATTTTACCGTAAGGCAAACGAAGTCCGCGTCCAATTGTCTGCATTGCAAGAATTTCGCTTTTTGCAGCATTCAGCGGAATGATAGTAAACAGGTTGTTTACATCCCAGCCTTCTTTAAGTTTGTAAACATGTAATACTATTTCGGTTGTGTTTGCGCTGCTTTCTATTGTCAGTAATTTGCTGATATTTTCTTCTGCCTCTGTTGTTCCGCTGCCTGAATGTATTTCTATTACTTTTCCTTTATAATCTCCTTTGAAAAAACTATCAGAATCAATCAAAGTGCGGACATCTTTTGCATGTTCAGTATCTTTGCAAGCAATAAGTACTATTGGTTTTACATAAGGCAGATTGTTCTCGGCACTATATTTTAAAATAGCTTTTTTACGATTTTCGTGCAGGAGTAAACCGTCTGTGAGTTTCATTTCCTGCACATCACTGTCAGAATAACCTGACATATTTGTTCTGCCGTTCATAACAGGTATCTTCAGAAATTTACCTGCGCCTTTTGCAAGATCATAAGAATAAATCACATTGTTGTCTGATTTTGGTGTTGCTGTAAACTCAAGACCAAGAATAGGTTTAAGATAATCAATCGCTTTCATTGAAGCCGGAGCGTAATATCTGTGCGCCTCATCCATGCAAATTACAAGGTCATTAAAACTGTTTAAAATATCTGCAAATGATTTTCCAAGCGTTTCCTGAAAACGATGAAATTTGAAAGTCACATCACCACGTGTGAAAATTTTGCCTATGTTAAATATAAATAACTGAATTTCTGAGCTTTTCATATCATCTAACTGCATCTGAGTATCATTGTAGTACAGATAATCATCACCGTTAAAAACCTTAGGTCTGCCCATTTCTGCTTCCAGACCCCTGAACAAATATTTCGGGTGTCCGGCAACAGTTTCTTTCTTCAGTTTTTCATAGATAGTTTCGCCCGGCGCAAGAATAAAGAAATGTCTGTAGCCTTTTGTTTTATACAAATAATAAATAGCTGCACCCATAAGCCGGGTTTTGCCGATACCTGTCGCCATTTGAAAGCAAAATGATGGAAATGAAAATTCATCTGCCACTTTTATATTCTTCTTATCTTCGTTATGCTCAGATGCAGATTCTTCTGCTTTTGCCTTAATGTCGAGGCGCTCTGTATCGGATTTAGTTGCTGTCCTGAACTCAACAGGTTCACAGATTTGATGCAGATACGAAAGGGCTTCACTCTGCGGCTCTCTAAGGCTCATATCATAAGATATTCTTTTAACAATTTCGTTCATTATCGTACCTCGCTTTCAAAGTTACACTTTTTAAGAAGATCTTTTGGGATTTTTTTAACTTCCACATTACCAGGCAATTTTAATCCCGACTGTATTTTAATACCATAAATTAAAACTGATTGTTTTTCTTCAACATCCTTCATTAATTTTGATATATATTTACCGCTGACATAATCTTTTGCAATATGTATAAATTTCTTTTCGCTGCTAAAACCGTGCATTTCACCTTCCGGTTTATATGTAAAACCTTCCAGTTTGCAAATTGCTTCACATAACATCTCAAAAGTGTATGATTTATTGATTTGATAAACTGGCAGTGTGAAATGTTTTTCCAGCAATGACGGAGCAAGCTCGTAAAATTTGTATCCGCCGCCGCCTTGCCAGCCAATCGCTTTTGAAATACCGCCTTGTTCTCCATCAATAACTTTATCAAGACGAGCTTTACAATGGGTATATGCATGATCGCCAAGTTCGATTCCTATCCAACGTCTTCTCATTTTATGAGCGACAGCAGCGGTAGTACCAGAGCCGAGAAAGGAATCGAGAATGATGTCGTTAGGATTAGTAGCAAGAGTAAGTACACGTTCAATAAGGCGTTCGGGTTTTGGTGTGGCAAAGACAGAATCTGAGTTGAACACAACTGCTTCCTTTCGTGCGTCTTGGTTGTGACCAACATCAGAATAATTCCAAATAGTCATAGCTGTCATTCCGTCTTTAACATCTGCAAGAAAACGCTTTATTGCGGGAACATTATTACCACTTGTCCCAAACCAAATTCTATTATCATTGACTAATTCTTGAAATTTTTCCTTTGAAACACGCCAACAATACCCAGCGGGCGGATTAACAATTCTTCCATTCGGTGTAGTAATAGGATAATCTGCATTTGCATTATATGTCTTAACAGATAAATCACTAGGCTTCCATACACCTCGTGAATCATTATCTATGTTTCTATATCGATTATTCATTTCAATACTTCGAGGGAGTAAATTCGGTCGCCAAATTGTTTTATTTTTAGCATATATTAATATGAAGTCGTGGCTGTCAGAAAGCCATTTTGCATCATTCTGCGGTGAATACTTTTTTTCCCAAATAACCGTATTGATAAAGTTATGACGTCCAAATATTTCATCGCATAGAACTTTCAAATAATGTCCTTCATCATCATCAATGCTAATCCAAATGCTGCCGTCATCACTTAATAGATTTTGTAATATTTCCAAACGTGGTTTTATCAAGCAAAGCCATTCACTGTGTTGTAAGCCATCGTCATAATGTTCAAAAGCGCTTCCAGTATTATACGGCGGATCAATATAAATACATTTCACCTTCCCGGCAAAGTCCTGTTCCAACGCTTTAAGGGCAATTAGATTATCTCCATGAATAAGCATATTTTCATTATCGGGATCGCCATAAGACTTGCTTTTGTCTTCTATAAGAATTCTTGGTTCAACTATTCGCTGTTCGTATTTACCTACCCAGGTAAGTTCAAGTTTTCCGCTTTTCTGCATAACCTGCATTCCCCTTAAAATTTAACAATTAGATTGACAAGCGCAATTAGGATCAATTTGAAATTGGGCATTGAACATGTTGCGTGCTTCCTCTGCCTGATTCTTTACTGCCAGCATAGCAGAATGATAATTCTCATCACGTTTATTTTGTTCTTTTTTATATTTGTCTATCTTTTTCTGAATCTCGATTTTTTCCTGAAAATGTTTGCTTATGTTTTTCTGTGTTGTAAGAGCATTTATTAACGTACTCAGTTCATCAGACTCCGCTTTGTACTGTCCGCTTTGATTTTCTTCCCAATTATTAATCCGAATGTCATTTTGATCAATAATTTGTTTGTTTTTTTTCTGGTATTCCACAATCATAGCCGGGGTTATTTTATCGAAACAGGTATTTATTAACTGCATTTCAACGTTATCAGGTTTATATGCGGCAAAAGCCGAATTTTGAATTGGTTTAAAAGCCTGTTCAATTTCATTAGAATTATATTTTAACATTATTCCATTATTATCAAACGCTGCCAGTATAGGCTGCACAAATTCATTTGTGCTTTTTGTTAACGCTCCAACGAATATATAACCATGGAATACAGTTTTACCATCAAATGTCAAATTCGCATTCGAAATCTGCATTATTGAGTTTTTTACAGGTTTAGTTTCCTTCGCAATTTCAGACCATTTTGCTGTTTCTTCAATCCAGGTCTTTAACTTTTCTGCTGTGAACGCCAAGTGTTTTCTTTTTTCTGCGCTGGTAATTGCCTGAAGAACATGCTTTAACTCATTTTGCTTTTTATTACGCTTTGCTGTTATTTCACTTTCCAGCCTGTCGAATTCGCGTTTGAATTGAGCAGGCGATTTGCAATGTTCATAAATAGCCATAACTTTCTTTTCAAAGTTACTGCCTGATTCCAGAAGTCCAAGAGCTTCATCGCTTGCTCCAAAAACACCTTTGAACAAATTAAATTTATGTTCCAAAATATCATATACCCTTGCATCAGCAGCATTTTCTCTGTTCAGAAGATTGTACACCCATACATCACGTTTCTGACCAAAACGATGACAGCGTCCGATTCTCTGTTCTATCTTCATTGGATTCCAGGGCAAGTCATAATTTATTACAGTATCACAGAATTGGAGATTTAATCCTTCGCTTGCAACATCAGTTGCTATCAGAATTTTTGCTTCATTTTTGAATTGCTCTACAATTGCTTGCTTCATGTCTACGCTCGGTGTATTAGTAACCCGTTTTGGGTTTCTTGTTTTCCAGGCATTGTATATTTTTTTTGTTTCGGGATCGTTCATTTCGCCATTAAAAACGATGATTCCATCAAATCCAGCAGAAAGCAATGATTCCACAAGATATTTCTGTGTTCTTTTTGATTCCGTGAATATCAAAGCCTTTTCTGAAAACCCCATTTTTCTTTGATATTCAAATGCCAACTTCAAGGCTGTTATAACTGCATCCGATTTTGAGTTCGATTTTACCTGCACCGCCATTTTAATAATATCTTCAACAACAGTAAGTTCATTGTTTATTTCTTCACGATAACGTTCCCGCTCTATTGCCTGGATATCATCATCTTCCGGTTCTTCTCCGGTAGCATCATCACCATCGTCATCTATAAGATTAAAAAATGCTTGCAAACTGATATCCGCTTTTACAACACGGGTGTTTTCTTTTAGTATCTTTAATCGTTTTTTCAAAACCTCAAAAGTTTCCACTACCGCATAGCTTGATGACGCAAGCAGCTTACGTACAACCATTTTTACCAGAGCGTTATTTTTTGTTGAAACAGCGTGAAGAACCGGGCGCTGCAAATAATCATTTGCAAGCTGATAAAGAATGGCTTCTTCACGATTCAGTTTGAAGTCAACCGGCATACAATCACGTTTACTAAAAAAGATATATTCTGCTACATCTTTACGAAGAGTGCGATGAAGAATTGGCGCAATTGCCTTTCGAAGTCCTTTGTAGTCTTCCGGTATAACAAACATATTATTAAATACTTTTTCACTGATAAAAATACGTTCATCAATAAATTGTGATAAGGCATATAATTCCCGCAAATTATTTTGTAATGGAGTTGCTGTAAGCATAATTTTAGGAACATATCTTGTCGCATCAAAAATTGCTTTTGGCATTTTTGTACCAGTACCATAATTGCGAAGACGATGCGCTTCATCAAATATAAAACAATCCCATTTTACATTTTTGAAGTGTTTAACGAACCATGGTGTAAAACCATATGATGTAATAACAATGAGCGGCTCATCATCATTTGTTAGCTTTTTCCATTTATATTCATCGCGGTTTTGTATTGAGTATTTACTTTCCGGAATAATTGTTTTTAAGTTAAATTTTTCTTCAAGCTCATCCTGCCATTGTTTGCGAAGCGGAGGAGGCATGGCAATAAGTATTCGTTTTGCTCCATCTTTGATTAAGTATTTTATAACTAATCCGGCTTCAATTGTTTTTCCCAATCCAACTTCATCAGCGAGGATGATACCGCCTGTCTTTAGCGCCTTGAGTGCGGCAATAAAAGCCTCAACCTGATGAGGTGTTTGTTCAATGTTGGAATCAATAAGACAGGAGTATGGTGATAAACGCAGTTCTGTCAGTTTGTGTATTCCATATTGTTCCAGCAATGCGTTTTTCATTTATGTGTTTCATTATCCTTGTAGTTGTTTTCGCAGAGCTTCTGCAATATGCTGTGCCATTAAAGGCGGTACAGCATTTCCAATTTGTGTGAAAGCAGAAGTTCTGCTTCCCTCAAAAAAATAACTGTCAGGAAATGATTGTAATCTGGCTGCTTCCCTTACTGTTAAAGACCGCGCTTGTTTTGGATCAGGATGAATAAAGTAATGCCCGTCTTTTGACAAGTGAGCAAGTACTGTATGGCAATATGGAATATCAGGAGCGACCACCTTGAATCTGTCTGCAAAACAAGTTGTATTTTTGTGGGTTTGTAAGTGCTTTGGAATATTCTGATAATTTAGCCTGCGGTGCTGCCCTCTGTAACACCATTCACGAATTGCCATACGATAAATTTCTCTGTCTTGCTCAGTATGCGGACGAGCAATATGCCAGGTTAAAACATCTTTATTTGTTCGCAGATATTTTTTTACATATTGATGTGGTGCTTCCTCTTTGTATTCATCATCTTGTTCACCCGCCTGTATTGCAGGTAAATCAGATAAAATATCTGCAACATTCCAATCTGCTTTTAATGGTTTAAAATCGGGAAAGCTGAATTGAGACTGTTTTCTCCATCCAATTATAATAATTCTCTTTCGTTCCTGTGGAACGCCAAAATCACGTGCATTTAATTCTTTATCTGCAATTTCATAACCCGTACTACGAAGCATTTGCTGAATATCCTGCCAATGCTTGCCATTATCAGCACTTAGTAAACCAGGAACGTTTTCAAAAACAAACATATCGGGTTTGTAATAGCTTAAAAATTGGCAATAAATCCGATACAGATACTTTCTGGAATCATCAGCCGGTGATTTGCAATTCTTTAAGGATATTTCTTTATTTCTTAATCTTGCTCTTCCTGCAAGCGAATATGGTTGACATGGAGGTCCGCCAACAATAAGATTTACATGGCTCTCCCCACCCTGAGATTTTAGATGTTTGTCAATTACCTTGAATAACTCCTTTATATTCTTATCGTCCATAGTACAATTAATGACAGAGGCCATTATATTGTCCGGAATAAGGGAATATAATTCATCTCTGGTTTTCTTGCCGGATAAATATGAATAATACTTATCAATGGAATTATTT
Source organism: Treponema sp. (assembly GCA_009785545.1). Taxonomy (GTDB): domain Bacteria; phylum Spirochaetota; class Spirochaetia; order Treponematales; family Breznakiellaceae; genus WQXQ01. The sequence continues at coordinate 14,927 of WQWD01000015.1, forward strand.
TCTTTAAGATACCAATATGCACGTCGTGTTTTTAATGTATTTGCGGCCTCAGGATTCATTTCTATGTGGGCTACATCTTTAAAACCAACCCGGGTAAATCCTTCTGAAAGCCCGCCAGCTCCGGCAAAAAGGTCGATAAATTTAATGATGTCACCTCCTTGCTTTGCACCACTTGTATTTTTCCAGTATAGCACGAACTACTGTGTTTTTATACCTCTAGAAATGTTATTTGAAGTGAACTTCAACGAAGTAATATTTTGAAAAACAGTGCGGGACGAATTGGGAAAACAGTTTTTTTTAGCAAGGACAGGACTCGAACCTGCGACCTCCGGGTTATGAGCCCGACGAGCTGCCAACTGCTCTACCTTGCGTCGTTCTAAAACTTTATAATTTTTTTGCGTTTTTGTCAAGGCATTATAGCTTGTTTTTCATAAGACGTATCAATCTATTTGCAACATTGAGGTTGGTTCTCTAAGACAGCTTTCTTGCGGGCATTGCCTCTTTCATTTGATCCCCTGACCAACCGCCGAAGATTGACAAAATAGCAGTAGACAAGGCAGATACGGCAATCAGGATTGCCGCTATTTGCGAGAAACCCGGGATGTCAACCAGCAAATTATAAACACCATGAATGGCTATGGCGGAGAAAATCCGCAAGATCGCCTTCCCCTTATTTGAGTGAAGCATTGCTGCCGCAGCTCCCATGCGTGCGCCGCAAGCGCCATGTATAGCGGTAGCCAAAACAATACGCAAAGGCAATACATTGATATCAGAAGCAGCCAGAGTTGCGTTTTCAAGAAGCGCAAAACCAAGACCGGCAACAAGACCGGCGGCGGTTGCTTTTTTTACCACATTGACTGATGACAGTTGCTCGCCGGCTGAATTACGGCTGTGCGAAAAGAAAGCATTGATTCGGAAAAAAACAAGCAGCATTAACAAGCGGCTTAGCTCTTCGGAAAAAGCAATACGAACAAAGTGTTCATAAAACACGCCCGCCCTGTTGTGAAAAAAAGAAAAATCCAACACATTTTGCAGGAAAAGGGCAGGAACGAAAGCCGCAGCTCCTGTAAGCAAAGCAAATAAAAACCAAGCTGTCGTAAATTGGTACTTTGCAAGCTTAAACCACAGGAATACAACAAGCGCAGGAAGCGAAGATAACAAAATCAATAATATCAAAACCCATGCTCCGGACATGATGGTATTTTATCATGTTTTCAGATAAATTAAAACTGATGAAAAATATTTTTTTAACGGGAGCAAAACACTCCGGGAAAACCTATACAGGCAAAGCGCTTGCCATATTGTCAAACATTGAGTTTATCGATCTTGATGAATTAATTTTGCAAGAAACAGGAAAAACACCACGCCAGCTTTATCTCGAAAGCCCGGATGTTTTTCAAAAAGCCGAAACTGAAGCGGCCGTTGCGGCGGCGGTAACTCTTGCCAAAATCA
>WQWD01000016.1 GCA_009785545.1 Treponema sp.
CCCTTTTCGCCGTGAACCCACCATGAATAATCGATCCAGTTTTCAATGTCATCCGGTCTTTTTCGATACCACGCAAGATACTCGGACAAATGCCCGTTGCTTTCTGTGCTGTAATAACCAAATCTTTCAAGAATATCAATGCGGACTTTTTCCTGTTTACTATACTCGGGATGATTTTTAAAACTTTCCGGCAGCTTCCCTCTCATATCTTTACCGTTATGCAAAACTTGTAAATACCATGTTTGATGATTAATCCCTGCACAGATTATGTCTACTTCAGAAACAGGCAACCCCAAAACTTTTGCGATCTGTTCATGCCCGTGCTGAACACCGTGGCAAAGCCCCAGCGTTTTTACACCGCCGTAAGTATTCGCCGCCCATGTGTTCATTGCGTTGGGATTTGAGTAATTTAAAAACAGCGCACTAGGATCGGAGACTTCTCGAATATCTTTACAAATATCCAGAATGACAGGAATTGTCCGCTGTCCGTACATAATCCCGCCGGCACAAATCGTGTCTCCGACACATTGGTTCACTCCATACTTCATGGGAATTTCCACATCAAGGGCGAATGTCTCAAGCCCGCCGACACGGATAAAAGAAAAAATGTATTTTGCGCCTGTCAAAGCTTCACGGCGGCTTGTGGTTTTTGACAATTTTACTTTATCTAAACCATTCGCTTTGATGTCTCTGTCCAAAACATTAAAAACCATTTCCAAGCTGTGACTGTCAATATCCATCAAAGCGATTTCGATGTTCCGAAGCTGAGGAACACCTAAAATGTCTGTGACCATTCGTCTTGTAAAGCCGACACTGCCCGCTCCGATAATTGCAATTTTAATTGCTTCAATCTTGATTGCTTCAATTTTCATAACTTCTCCTTTTGCTGGTTTAATTCTTTAACAGCCTGACATTAAAAACTCCGCCGGCTATATTGTCACCGATACATTGAAACTTAACTCTGATAAAATCTTTTCCCTTAACCATTTCATTTGGAACAGGATATTCTACATTGATAAAATCACCTTTAGCAAATTTAGCGATGTCTTCATTTGCCAGCAATTGATCGTCAATCAGAATGTCAAAAGCCCGCTCTCCGTCCCAGTTCCCCCAATAGCGGAGCATAAGTCTGACATTTTCATTACCGCCGGTTTTTAGCCGATATTGAAAAAAACCGCCGTTAACAGCGTCCCGCCAAGCTTCACCGTAATGTAAGCCGTTACGTGAATTAAGCTGCTGTAATTGGTGATCTGTTTCCGGCTGCTGCTCCCCGGGATTTACAGCGTCAATCGTGCGGTTATCCAAAGCAATTTTTTCTTTTTCGGCTTCCAGCAATTTTTCGATAAAGTTTTTGTATTTAACTTCGGTCATGGCAAGCCAGTAAATGATGTAGCGGCTGTCATGAATGCGAAAAAACGGTTCAAAAACAAACTGCTTCGATTTGTCTTGCTCGCGCGAAAAAAGTTCCGAACAAGTATAAGAAAAGGGTTTATCTTTTACCGGCTGCATGAAACTTAGCTTTGCGGCAATTTCGTCAGTCTCACCCAACAAACAAGGAGCTTCGTACAACGGCATGAGCGCTCCGTTAGCGCCCTGATCCCATCTGCCGTATTCCGCCATAAGGCCATCAAGGTTTTCGCCGGATGTTTTTGCTCCCAATAGAATTGGCCCACGCATGATTGCGATGTAGTCAGATACCTTCGGCATTTTTTCAATACGAAAGCTCATAGGCACTTCGATACAAACAGTGTCGCCGTCTTTCCATGTACGATCAATCAAAATATATGAAGAACCTTCAGCTGAAGATTCTTCAGCCCCTTGCCCGGCATTCTCTGCGTAATTTTTACTGTCAATGACAATTTTTATTGCACTGTTTGTTACCCAAAATGGACAGCGTATTGCCAGTGTACATCGAACAGGCTCTTTTACTTTGAGCGTCAACGTTGTTTGATCTTCATCGGGAAAATTTGTGGTTTGTGTTACAACCATGTTTTTTTCTTTCCATTCAACTGATGACGCAGCAAAGAGATTAACATACAAAGTATTATCGATCTGTGTATAAATAAACTCATCATACTTTAGATGATTTTCCATACCAGTTCCTACACAGCACCACATGGCTTTATTTACCTGCGAGTAAACCCGATAATGTCCGGGTCTGGCGGAAGTAAAGTAAACATAACCGCCGTGCTCCGGGTGTTGGCTTGAAAGAATATGGTTATACAAAGCACGTTCAATAAAGTCAGCATAACGTGCTTGAGGATCAATCCTGAACAAAATATTTGCGAGTTTTAACATATTATAGGTGTTGCAAGTTTCCGGCCCTTCACGATCTTCGATCTGTTCTCGTGCGTCTTTGTCGGCGGTAAAATGCTCACGGCGACTGTTGCCTCCAAACGACAGCGTGCGATTGCTTACAACCGTTTCCCAAAAAAATTCCGCAGCCCGCCGATATTCAAGGCTGCCTGTTAATTCCGCTATTCGTGCGTAACCTACCGCCTTGGGGATTTGCGTATTAGCATGTTTGTTATCAAGATTGTCGATACCTTTAAGCATATTGTCAAAAATTTCCCGATGCGAAAAACGTTTTGCCGCCTCAAGATATTTTTCATTGCCGCTTATAACGTACGCATCGGCGTATACTTCGTTCATGCCGCCAAACTCGGTTGCAAGCATTTCTTCCATTTGATCATCGTTAAGCGAATCGATAACGGTACAGCCCCAATCACAAAGATTTAAAAACATTTGTTTTGCGTCATCGTTTGCACAGTACAACCAGACATCACGCAAGCCCGCATACATTTTGTGGATATTGTACCAAGGAGCCCAGTATTCCTTTACAGTTTTAACAACGCCATTTTTTAAATCGCCCCACAGTTTTTCACAGTTGGGAATACCTCCCAAATAACCTTTGCCTTTTTTTTGAACTGGCTTTAATTCCGCAATGATGTAATCCGCTCTCTCCTTGCACCGGAGATTTCCGGCTTTTGCCCAAGCCATCGCAAGCGCAGACAAATAATGGCCGGCAACGTGTCCGTCCAATCCTTTCCAGTGATCAAAGGCAGGTTTCTTCGGCTTCATGCCAGCTTCGATAAAATACGGAGCGAGCAAAGAGTCTGTGTCATATTTCAGTAGTACATTTACATTCAGATCAAAGGCATTTTTGAACAGCCCGTTTAACAAGTTTGTTTTTATCATTTGTTATTCCCTTTCAATAAATTACCATTATTTGATTATAAGCGATATAGGTAATTTTTAGAATAACTACGGTGTTTTTAATTTGAGGCTGTCCCAAAACTTCAGTCTTTGGGACAGCTACCGTGAGATGGACTTTTTAATTCATTCTTTTAAGTGTTGTTATTTGTCCTAACATAGAAAGAGTAAGTGTGTTACCGTGTATGGAATAATCCACTGACATTGGGGAAAAAGTGTAGTTCAACATTTCGTCAATTTCGGATTCGCTCATGTTAAAATTCGAGTCCGCTATTAATGCCGTTCGAAGTGCCCCTCTTGTAAACCAACCTGCTTCAAATCCAAAAGATTCACCACGAATGTGTGTGATATTCATTGTAATTATACCATTACTTGTCGTATAACTTCCTCTAGCAAGCAAAGAAGCTTCTGGAGGATCATTATTACTCCGACTTACCATGTATATCTCAAATGAACCATTATTAAACCTAAAATACTCCATATACCAGATTTCATCACAGGCATACTCAACTCCCATATCTAGACTTTTTTCACAGTCACAAAAGACCAAAAACCATGTTCCATTTAAAGCGATATCTACATCATTGTCAGTTGTTCCATTATTACAACCAATAACCGTCATTCCGAATACCAGAACCATTACCAGTATTCCCATCAATGAAAACAATTTATTTTTCATTTTATTCCTCCAATTCATAAAATCTTCACAGCAAACAACTTGCTGTAAGTTAATATTTTATATTATTACTGGCTTTTTGCAAGTTGTCAATAAGTTTAACGGTCTATTAGCATATAAATTACGTAAAGATTATATAAAAAGGGGGTAAATTTATGACATTTCAAGAGCTTTTTATAGTGAATTTAAAAGATTACAGAAAATCATATAAACTTTCACAAGCAAAATTAGCGGAATTATGTGAATCGTCTCAAGCCTACATTGCAGAAATTGAAGTAGGAAAGAAATTCCCTTCTCCTGATATGATTGAAAAAATAGCGTCTGCTTTTAATATTGAATCTTATTGTTTATTCCAAAATAATGCCACAATAGATATTAGAACCCTTACTCCACTGAAAAGGCAAGAAATAATTGACAAAATAACCAAAATTATTAACATTTATTAAATACATTGTAAAATATTCCTGATTTTATTTCGCATAACTTAGGTTTAACAGAAAAAATAGGCATTTGGCTGCTTTTTCGAAAGCTTGTCCCGAAACTAACCGAGTTTTGGGACAGGCTCATTTGTAAAATACCGACGAGCTAACGTTCTGCCAAATAAAAATTCAACGCTTCCCAAGCAGGATCAGCGTAGAACCAATGCCCGCCGTCCCCGGTTACAAGTTTGATTCGATCCGTCGCTCCCGCCCCTTCGTACATACGAAGAGCTTCTTTAAAAGCTTTCTGAACACCGTTATATGGAAAAATGTCATCGTCTTTGCCTGCTGTAATTATCAATGGACGAGGCGTTATCAGTCCGGCTAAATCTCCCATGTCAAAAAAGAGGCGGATGTTTGGAATGTAATTGCAGACACAATGATGCATGGCTCCGATACAATCATCAAAAGAGCAGAAGTAACATGAAGGCACTGAATAGCGAATTCTCGGATCAAGGCATGAAGCAAAAAATGTTGTAGCTCCTCCTGTGGAATTGCCTATACAAATAATTTTTTCTTTATCAAATTCAAAGTGTCTTTCCGCAGCATCCAAAGCTCTTTGTACATCCCAAACACGCTCACCCATTATCGTTCTTCCAATCAAAAGTGCTGCCATTGACGACTCTCCGCAGTTTGGCCCTTTTTCTGTTCCGCCCAATTCACCGAAGCACCGCTGTTCGATAATCAGAGCGCAACAGCCTTCTTTGATTGCCCGTACAGCGACATCACTTCCAATAATACTGGGAAAATTGTCATCTCCCGGATATTTGTGCCGTCCCATAGAAATGTGCATACCTGATGTATGCCCTTGCAGACAGATTACCAGCGGACGCAGACGTGGACTCAGTCGTGGACTTAGTCCATGGCGCAAGCTCGGACTCAGTCCGGACAAATCTTTGGGCTGCCAGAAATGGCATGGCACAAAAAAACCTTCTTCACTTTGAAAAACAAAGCGTGTCTCGGTAAAGTTATCAAACTCCTCTTTATACTCAACATAAAACTTGTCATCGCATTTTTGAAAAGGCAATCCCAAAAGGCAATTCAATTTGCCTTTTGCCCGATTTTGCCAGACAGAAAAATCCTCTTTGCCGTCCCAGCGCATTGACGGAACTATGTTTGCTGTTTTTTCCCTGATGAAATTATGCGGGGTAGTCATGTTTACTTTTTCCTTTCGGACAGCCCTTTATCCATAGCTATCGTGAAAACATCAAAGTACCTAAACCGGGTTGATCGTATGCACCGGAGGTTTGTCCCATTTGCGGGCCTTCTTCCGGTGAGGAAACTTCTTTTGCCATTCTTGTCCAGCGAATATCTCTGGAAGCTACGCCTTTCTCCACGGCATAGTGATAGTATATCAGCGCCCAAACAGGACGATTGGCTCCGCGATTACCCCAGGCAATCTCAGTCATTATATTTCTGGCGGGGCCCGCATTTCGAGGTCTTTGAGTATTGTTTTGCCACAAACGGACATATCTGGTAAACGGCACTTCAAGACCGGCGATGTTATATTTCGCTGTATATTCCGCTGACATAAGAAGCAGATTGCCGCCAAGAGCAAACAGGTCATCGCCTTGATTCCATGCCATTTGGGCGATAACACCCATAAGACCGAGTACCATCAACGGGTATGATTGAGTACCGCCGCCCGGCTGGTAGCTACTGCGGCCGCTTTCCTGCTGTTGAGCAATCCTTGTGCCGTCTTCTAAAGTATGAACGTAATTTATTGCCTTAAACCAAAAACCATTTCCAACAACTCTTATTTGATCTTCAAAAGCGCTGTGAGGCGCTCCGTAATTACCCTGAAGAGCTTCCATCGCCCAGTTGTATAAATCCCGCCTGTCGGTAAGAACCCCGATTGCCATCAGCGCTGCCAAATTACACATCGCCCAGTTTGCCCAATAATGATCGTCCCAGCAATTATGATGCCGAATCAAAAAGTCCATGATTTCGGGATACCACACATCAAGCATCCACTGCTGATATCCGGCAAAATCCGCAGGAGCCCAGCCGTCAAAATCTCGCATAAGATCTCCGGCAAGGGCAAACATATAACCATATAAACCCGCAGCTAAACTTCGATCTGTAGTTCCGGTAATGCTGGTGGTTGTAGCTGCCCACCTGTTCATAATATAGACAGCCCGCTCTCCAAAAGCACGAGAGTTGCTTTCGTGACCTATACGATAAATCAAAGCATTCTGATAAGCAGCGGTTGCCGATCTCATTGCGTGCTCAAAATTTTGTCCTGCCCCGCCTCGCACAATCGACACCGTTGGATGAGGGCCATTCCAGTCTGGCTGGACATGGCTGTTTGTTATCAACTGCTGATAACCAGAAACCCAAGGTTCATGGTTCGCAGCCAGTCTGTTTCTAATTCTGATAAAATCTTCCTCTGTGTGAAGTGCGGCAGGTCTCATCGGCACTGACGGATCTCTCGGAAGAATTCTTTCGTGAGAAAAACCGTCAAGTATTTCTCTGGCTCCAAGATTGTTGTTTATCTCCTCTAAGGAAAACGCCCTGTTGTAAATGCTCAAACGATAAAACATTGATCTGTCTAAATATGCAGGCGTGGGTACACAAGGAGGATACTGACCTGCCGGAGATTGCGGCCCGCCCGGAGTCAGAGCAAGAACTACAGGGCGTGATAAAAAATTATAGTTCATAGCGCCAAAACCGTTATGAGCTACAGTTGTAGTAACTTCGTTCTCGAGCCTCCCGTCAATATACAATCTGAATGTATTGCCCAAACGAGTTAATACTACGTGTTCCCATACTCCTCTTCGGAGCGGGTTATTGGAATTATTAAAACGATGAAACACAGGCTGCTGGGCATTTCTTCCGCCGTCAGAAACGGCAAAGATACGGTTAGCGGCTCTAAGCGACATATATGCGCCGTCTGCCGCTGTCGCTCTTTCGATATTAGAAAAAGTCCATAAAAAATGACCTTCGCTTTCTACATCGTTATCTCTCAGCATATTCCAGAAGTCAATATGCACATAAGTCTCTATGGTGAATTCAGGAAGGCTTTGCAGTAAAACACCAACCTGCGCACCAAGATCAACCCAGCCGTCATTGTTATTTCCCATGTGTACCACACGCCGGCCGTCTACTGTTGTTATGTGAGCGCCTCCATGAAGCGCCGCATTCCACGAAGCCCCAATCGCAGGTGTTGCGGTAAAAGCCGTCCCCTCAGGATTAACTTTGTACCTTAAAACCAAATGATCATCTCCTTGCGGAGAGCCGCTTTGCTGCGTAAACCTAAAACCACTTGTTAGTATCATGTTTGTTATCATGCCGCCGTAGATATGCAACACAGATGTTGTTACCATACTGCCGGAATCAGCCTGCAAAATGTAAAAGCCTGCCGGAAGCGTAAGTGTTCCTGAAGCGCCAGCACTGCGTTCAAAAGACACAGGAGGATCGAGCTCTGCGCCTTCTACAGTAAGCACTCTGAAACGGGCGGCAGTTTCAGCACGATACCTCAACGCTCCGCTTCCTTCGTTTGTTATCGGCTCAATGTTGATCGTCACAGGCGTATTGGTTTGACCTGCAACCACAGAAAAAGTAACACGACCGCGCGCTACGGGATAGTCCGCATCAAGCAAACCCGGAATATCACGGATAGCGGTGTGCGCAGTCAACGTAACAACCCAGTTTCCGGGAGCCAGCATAACGCCTTTTCCGTCACCTGCAAGATCCCTTGGGCTGACATCAAATATTTCGTTAACCGATGGCTGTCCGCTGAGTCCGTTAAAACTCAATGAGTAACGGGAAAAGAAAGTCGGCGCTGTCGGCAGCAAGGTTCGTTCACCACCAACGTCGCCGCCAGCCAGCCGGAATAACACTGTATTTTCCGCTTGCAAGCTAGTCGGAGTTTCTATCTCTACAATACACCCACCCCAAATCAATATCGTAAGTAAAAAAACAATGGCTGCTTTTAAATAAGTTTGTTTCATAAATTTTTCCTTATATAGTTTCTTCATAGTTTCTCCCCTCAATCGGTAACTGTAACGGCGACTTCTCCAGACCACGGAGTTCCGTTTGTATCAACAGCGATTACCATTATGCGGTGTTCGCCGACAGCAAGAGCTGACAAAGTATCACCGCTCAAAACAAAGGAGCTGCCAGTTTGAGCAGTCTGCACAACTCCATTCAGCCTCCAAACAAATCTGTTAAAGTTAACAGGGGTCGCAAGGGCAAGTGTTAAAGAGCCGCCATTTCTGGAAACTGAAGCGCCGTCTCCGCTTAGGTTGATTGGATCACTGGGAATGCCGCCAAAGTTAATCGTGATATATTTTGGAGGCTGAACAAACGGAGCGACAGTAAAAGCCACACGCTGACTTTCCACAAAACCTCTGCCAGATTCAGTTGCCGTAATAAAATATGCTCCCGGCGGAATGTCACTGCCGGCAGCGGTAAGCGTCAACATATTGTGAGTATTCCAGAAAGAAGCGCTGATTGTTGTCAGCGGCTCGCCGCCTTCAGCGCTTGAGTAAACTTTCCATGTCCAGTCTCCAGCGTGAGAGCTGTCAAGCCTAAAGGTAACTTGCCTTTGTATAAGACCTGTTTTTTCGACAGTCGCATTTGCAAAGCTTACAACAGGCGGCCTTGATTCTACAGGCAGAATAACCAGCACCATATCAGCGCCAAGCTCATTATTTATCTGCTCTTGTGTAAAAGCTTGATTGTATACATTAAGTTGATAATAACGAGCGTTTCTCAAAAACGAATCACCGGGGAAAATCGATCCGGCAAGATAATTGAAATTCAAAGAACCAAGCTGCGTTACAGTTACAGGAGCAACAACAGAGCCCATTAATTCGCCGTCTACAAAAACGTGATAATGTTCTGCCGAGTCTTTTGTCAATACCACATGACGCCAACTGCCTCTTTCGATGGCTCCCCTGTTTGCAGTTCCACGCTCGTTGTTCGAACCACTGTCAGAAATCGCAAACCTTTGCTGAGTAGCCCGCAAAGACATATAACCGCCGCTTGCCGCAGCCCCGGAAGCAGTGCTGGAAAAATTCCAAATAAAATTGCCGTTAGCCGCAATTACTGTATCCGACGGAATAAACACATATGTTTCAATCGTAAATTCAGGCAAACCGGCAAGAACAGCGCCAAGCTCTGCTCCCAAGTTCACATAACCGTTGGATGCGCCGACATCAACTATCCGTATACCGTTTATATTTCTGATCGATGCGCCGCTCTCCAATGACGCATTCCATGAACTGCCGCTTGAGGGAGTTGCCGTAAAAGCAGTTCCCTCAGCATTGACTTCGTAACGAAGTACAAGAGCGTTATTTATCGCAGTTGGTCTAAAACCTACTGTCAGAGCAAGGCGGCTGCTTTCAAGCATTCCGCTTTCCTGAACCGAAACATAATAAGTACCAACAGCAAGATCGCCGCCTGCCGCTGTCAAAGTTAAAGTTCTTGAAGCAGAAACAAACGAAGCGTTTACTGTTGTCAGTGCCGTTCCGCCTGCCTCATTGTCGTATACTCTCCATGTTGCTCCATCGGGGTGGCTGCTTCTTAATGTAAAGCTAACACTCGCTTGTGGAGAAGCGGTTTTGGCAACAGCGGAATTAGGAAGCTCCACAGTAGGCGCTGAAGTTCTTGGCTGCACAAACGGCAACACTACAAGAGCAAGTCTTGCGCTTTCACCTCTGCCAGTTTCTTGAACCGATACAAGATAAACACCGGCAGCAATGTCGCCGCCTGTCGCTGTAAGAGTAAGAATGCGAGTTGAAGTATCGAAGTTGACATTTATCCCCGTCTGCAAAACACCATTGGAATTGTAAACTCTCCATGTTCCGGTGTGAGAACTGCTCAAAGTAAAATTGACACTCGCCTGTGTCACAGCAGTTTTAGTAACAGATGCATTCTCCGCATTAACTGTCGGGATGGCAGATACCGGCGGCACAAACGGAATGATGGTCAGCGCAAGACGTTCGCTTTCGAGCCTTCCGCTTTCAGTAACCGCCACAAAGTAAGTTGCCGGAGCTATGTCATTTGCTCCGCCTGCTGCAGCAAGACTGAGAACTCTTGCCGCAGTGTTAAATGAAGCGTTCACTGTTATTAAAGGCGTTCCTCCCACTGCGGAATTGTACACATTCCATACCGCACCCGAAGGATGATCAGAAATCAAATTAAATTCAAAAAGCGTTTGTAAAGCTGATGTTTTTGCGATAATAGTGTCAGTCACTGCTGCCATCGGTTTAGCGGATATATTTGACGCAGTAAACGGAAGAATCGTAAGAACAAATCTTGCGCTTTCTTCCCTGCCAAATTCTCTTGCCGCAATAAAATAAACGCCCGGGGAAAGATCTCCGCCGCTTGCCGAAAGAGTAAGAACCCTTGTTAACGGTTCAAAAACGGCGGTTACTTCCGAAAGGGCTGCTCCGCCTGCCGCAACATTATATACAAACCATTCAGTTCCTGACGGATGGTTGGTAATCAAATTGATAGAAACTTCTCTTTGAGGTGAAGCAGTTTTAGCTATTGTATCGGTAAAAGAAAAAGGCGCAGAAGAAACTTCCGGCGGCAAAAACGGGCGAACCAGTAAAACCAAACGCTGGCTTTCTGTTTTTCCGCCTTCCGTAGCGGTAACCCAATAAAAACCATCAGGAAGATCTGCGTCGGTTGTTGTAAGAGCAATTTGATGTATAGCTCTATGGTAAACAACACTAACATTTTCCGGAACACTATCGCCTATTTCACTGTTGTAAACTCTCCAGATAGTTCCAATTGCAAATTGATCCCCGCTCAAATTAAACCGAACATCTCTTTGCTGAAAATTTGTTTTGTCGTAAACAGGCTCAAGAGCGGCAGGTGTTGGCGTTTGCGGCATTGGATCGATCATCAATAACAACCTGCGGCTTTCAGCCCGTCCCCTTTCTGTTACTGTGAGCCAATACGATCCAACTTCAAAGTCACCTGCAGCGCTTGTCCAAAGAAGATCATGAGGCGGGAAATACTCAACTGTTATCGTATTTATAACACTGCCTCCGGTTGGAACATTGTATACTCTCCAAACTGAATCGGCAGGATGCTCACTCGTCAATGTAAATTGAATAACGGGTTGCACAAGAGCGATTTTGGATACTCTATAGTTTTCCGCAGTTGGGGCGGCAGACTGAGGCAGCGGCGGATCATCATCTCCCCCACAACTTAATAAAAAGAAAATTGCTGCCAACCCAAATATGGCAACTTTCAATATACCGACAAAATTTTTCATTGCACCTCCTTATCCGATTTTATAGTCCTTTGATTTTACTTATTGTACAAGGAATTGAATAATTCCTTGTACAATAAGTATTTACAATCGGAAATAGTCAATTGATAAAATTAATTGACTATACTTTGACTGCAAAATCGGATTATTACTTATCAAAAATATTTTAACGTCTATCGCTCATCCAAAAATTGCTGCACCTGATCGATAACTGCCTGTCGAATTACATCGAGTCCGGCGTTTGTCGCTCTTGTGTGGTATTCTTCCAAAACTATTCTTGCTTGTTCGGGGCCGCCGGCAAGACCAAGCATAAGGATAGGCCTATATGTAGCTTGAATGCCCGCAACAGCGGCAAAAGCTGTTCGCAATTCTGTGGTTGCTTCGTTGTTAAAAACAAAACCGGGGATAGGACTTGGAAGATAGGTTTCCGAATCATTTTGATACCAAAAAAGTTCTTTTACATAATCAGGAAGCTCGGCATTGATCCTGATAAAATTAGGATTCCATGTCAGCTGAAAACCGGGGAAGAAATACTTGGTCGGGTTATCAAGGTCGATGAATTCATAATCACCGACAGGAAGCCAGTCTTCGCCTTCGATCCCGAATTCAAAAAGGTTATGATTTTCCCGGCTCTGGAAAATCCAATCAAGAAACGACATTGTAAGCTCTACTCTTCTTGACTGACGGGGAACAGCCAGAAAGTTCCACGCTGTAAAAGGCTGTGAAACAATCTGTTCACGATTTCGCATAGTCGGAACATACACATACATTTCTACATCCCAGCCAACAGCTTCCATCGCACGTGAGACTGCCATGAAGTTGGAAATGTTGCCTTCTGTTGCGGCGACTCTGCCTGTAAAGAAAAGATTTCTCATAGCGTCGGTTTCTGTCTGGCGATCATTTTGAGCAAATTGCGCCCATCTGGTAAGGTGGTTAATAACACGGTAGTTTCTGGTATTCCGATTAAATGGATACGGAAACATTGCGTACGCCGAATCAGGATCACCCAAAGTTGCAGCTCCCAAAACTGTTCTGCCGTCTTCGCTCAAAGCAATGTCAAACATCATTCCAACTCCGCTGCCCGTTCCATCAATATTGAGTACATTCCTTGCCCGTTTTTCGATGATGTTATCATCAAGGTAATAAAAACCTCTGGACTGACCAATTCCAAACGGAGCTACCATGTTAAGCTCTCCCCTTTGTATGCCGCCCTGTACGTGCCTGAAAAAAGTTTCAAGTTCTTCGTTTGACGAAATTGGATCCATGCCGAATTGTTCACGAAGGTCTCTGCGAATAAAAATTACCATGATGTCTTCCGGTGCTTGGGTAAAAGGAATTGCGTAAATAGCGCCGTTAGGTCTTGTTACCTGAGCCATGAATTCAGGCGGAAAAGCTCTTTTCAGGCCGGGAAAATCTTCATTATGAAAAAACCTTGATATATCCATGTAAGCGCCCTGGTTAGAAAGCCTGTTAAGATTCATCCAGAAAGCGTCAAAAACAAGATCGGCTTCTTCCTGATTCATCATGATAAGAGGCATTCTTTGGCGGTGATCCGCTCCGGAGTTCCAGATAATATCGAGCTTGATATTAAGAGTGTCCCTTGTCTGTTCATAAAATTCGGCAAGCACCTTGTCCAAATTCTGAGCGCTGCTGAACAGATAGATTTTGAGCGTTCTTTCATCTCCTCTGCGTCCGCAAGCGCTAAAACTTAAAAGCGCTAAAACAACAATAGTTACCCAAACAAATGTAAATCTTTTTTGCATAATAATCTCCTTACTTATTTATTTTTACAAATTATTAACCTTTAACAGACCCAACCATAATACCGGAAGTAAAATACCGCTGTAAAAACGGATACAACAATACAATCGGCCCGATAGTTACCATAGCAGTTGCCATTCGCATTGTTATCGAAGGCAAATCCATTATCTGAATACGCAGCTGCCCTGCCATCTGCGCCATAAATTCTACATTTCGCATCATCGTCATTATCATCGCCTGAAGCGGCTGGAGATGCGGGCGATCAATATACAACATTGCTAAAAACCAGTTATTCCAGTAAGCAAGGGCATAAAACAAACCGATTGCCGCAAGCGCCGGTGTCGCAACAGGCAAAATTATTTTAAATAAAATCGAAATTTCACTTGCCCCGTCAATGCGTGCCGATTCAGAAAGTGAAGCCGGAACAGACGCAAAAAAGTTTCGCATTAAAAACATATTCCACGGATTTATCAAGATAGGAAGAATTAATACAAATATACTGTTCCTTAATTGCAGATAACGGGCTATAAGCATATATGTTGGTATCAGGCCGCCGCTGAACAGCATGGTAAAGTAAACATAAAAAGCAATTTTGTTGCCGTACTTGAGCTTTCCTGTTGCCAAAGGATAGGCAAGCATTACCGTTACAAGCAAACTTGCGATTGTCCCAAAAGCAGTTACAAAAATAGAAACTCCGTAAGATTGGTATATTTGGTTTGTCTGGAACAAAACTTCATAAGCTGCAAGGGTAAAATCGCGCGGGAATAAACTAAAGCCGTAACGGAGAATTGCCATTTCGTGAGAGAACGAAGCAGAAAGCGCAATTATAAATGGAATGATACAGGCGGCTGTAAAAACAAAAATAACAACATAACAAACCATAATGAGAGTTTTATCAGTTCTTGATTCACGTATATTATTCATAAAAATTCCTTAAAAAATAGCCGAGGCAGGCTCAAGTTTGCGGGCAATACGATTCGCTGTATACACGAATATAAGACCAAAAATACTTTGCAGCATACCAACAGCAGTCGCCATGCCGTAATCAGCCATACTGCGAAGCATACGAAACACAAAAGTATCAATTACATCCGTTGTGGAAAACAACATGGCGTTATCCTGCACAATTCCAAAGATCATTCCAAAGTCGCCGTAAAAAATCCTGCCCACGCTGAACAGAGTCATCAAAATAATAACAGGGCGCAAATGCGGAATGGTTATGCGAAAAATAATTTGCAGTCTGCTCGCTCCATCAATACGGGCTGCTTCAAAAATTTCCGTGTTCATGCCGGTAATCGAAGCGATATATACAATAGCCATGTGACCGGCTCCCTGCCAGATGCGTGTTACCACCAAAACAAAACGCCATACTTCAGGTGTTGAATAAAAATCAATATCCACTCCCCTTGCTCTCAGCAGCATGGTAATGATGCCGCCGTCACTTTGCAAAAAGCTTCTGAGAAACAAAGCGATAACTGCCCACGAAATAAAAAACGGCAGAATGGAAATAGTCTGGGTGATACGCTTAAAACTGCGGTGCGTGATCTCCGAAAACATAATCGCCAACATGACCGCAAAACTGGTAGTAAATACAATAAACAAAATATTGAGATACAGAGTATTCAACATTACCCGAAAGACTGTATCGTTTACAAACAAAAAACGGAAATTTGCAAACCCGGCAAATTCACTGCCAAATATACCTCGTACAATATTGAAATCCTGAAAGGCGATTATCAGCCCTCCCATGGGGATATAACTGAATATTAAGAAAAATAGTATTCCCGGTATAGTTAAAAGGTAGAGTGCTCCATTTTTTTTCATTTCTGCGGAGAAAGAACCTTTTTGTCTCATCAAACCTTCCTTAACTTTAATCTAAATTCAATGTAAAACGGAGGGAATAAAGTGTACATAGGAATAATTTAGAAAAAATATAGGTTTTTTTTAGATTTACCTTGACGAACCCTAATATTGGAAGATATAGTCCTTTAATTTTACTTATTGTATAAGGAATTGAATAATTTCTTATACAATAAGTAATTATAATCGGAAATAGTCAATTAATAAAGTTAATTGACTATAAATACGCATCAAACCTCAAATTCTAGCAGCCGCAAAATCTGAGTTGACTAAAATCCGCTTTTTTTACACAATGACCTAAGATGAGTGACATTTTATCCAAAGCTGTAACACGGGCACAGCTTGAAGGTTTAAGTACAGACGAGTTAACAAGAACAGCCGACTCTTATGGCATTGACATCCCGCCTGGACTGGATAGAATCTTCATAATCGGAGAAATATTGGAATGTGCCGGAGAGGAAATTGATACATCTGCAGATAAAAATGAAGATAATCCGGTCGTCGATTCGGCATATCCAGAAGCAGTTTTTCTGCCAAAACAATACAATATTACTTTTATTGATGTGATGATAAGAGACCCCCTTTGGGCTTTTGTTTTCTGGGAAATCAAAGGGCAAGACAAAGAAACGCATGAAAATGATCCGGATTTTAACGGTTATTGTTTAAGAGTTATTCCGGTAAATGAAGAAGGAATTGAAGAATTATCAGACGAAAAATCCTTCACTATAATGGTAGGATCTCAAGATAACGCCAGATATTTGGGGTTTGCGGAAAAAACAGGAGAAGGTTATTCGCTTGATAGTTCAGGGAGCTATATAATCAAATTAAGCGTATTGTACGGCGAAACCGAAAAGGAGATTATTTCTTCGCGAATTTTCAGTTTGCCAAAATTATACGAAGATGAAACCCTTTCCAAC
>WQWD01000017.1 GCA_009785545.1 Treponema sp.
GGGGGGGGAGGGGGGGGGTTAAAAATATTATTAAAAAAAAAAAAAAAAATCTTAATAATAAAAAAAGGAGGTTTTTTGCGAAAAAAAAAAAAAACCCCCCCCCCCCCCCATTATACTATTTAGCAGTCGGCAAATAAGAAATAACCCAAATATAACCTTTTCTCAACAATTGAGTCATTTTGACATTTCTCGCAATGATTTTGTGATTTTTTTAAGTAATTTATTGAAAAGATTTCCGTATGGGAATTTTAATATGTCGGCGGCGACATTAAAGCCGTGAAGGAGGTTTTTATGAAAAAAACAAAATTTATAGGCTTTTTGGCAATTTTTACGCTAATTAGCCTTACAATGATTGCTTGCGACGCTGACGAATGTGCGCATATTTGGGGACGTGATGTGATAACAGAGCCAACTTGTACAACAGGTGGGTTTACAACGCAAACTTGTTCAATGTGTCTGGGAAGAAGGCAGATAAATCCGACATCTGCTTCTGCTACACATCATATTTGGGGAAGAGGTGAGATAACAGAGCCAACTTGTTCAGCAGACGGATTCACAACTCAAACGTGTACAATGTGTCCCGAAACAAGGCAGATAGACCCGACATCTGCTACGGGCGAGCATATTTGGGGAAACGATGTTGTAACGCCACCAACTTGTTTAGATGGGTTTACAACGCAAACTTGTATATCGTGCCCCGAAACAAGGCAAATAACCCCGACTACTGCTGTTCGTACGCCTAACTGGGATTGGGCAACTCATACTGCAGGCAGTGGGCTAAGAGAATGTCAGTACCCTGGGTGTACTGCAACAGCAGGAATCGGCGACATAGGTCCTGAAGGCGGAGTAATTTTTTATGTCAGAGAGGCAGGATTTACCTTTTTCCAAGATGCGGCAGACACAACAGGTGCAACACGCCACTATCTTGAAGCCTCTCCGGCAAATTTAGGAGATTTCTCATGGGCAATTTCATTTGTACTAATTCCGGGATTATCACAAAATGCAGATGACCCAACAGACTGGGCAATTGGCAGGGGTATGAAAAATACGGAAATCATAATTGCGCACGGTATCGCAAACAGCCATACGACAGGTGCTGCTACTGCTGCCCGAGGATTGGGTGCAGATTGGTTTTTACCCAGTAGAAACGAATTAGATGCGCTCTTTCAAAACAGAGCTGCTGTTGGCAATTTGGGGACTCCATGGTTTTGGTCTTCTTCGCAGGGCAGCCCTCATCACGCGTGGGGTCAGAATTTCCCTAATGGGAGTCAGTCCGCCAGCGGCAAGAATGGCTTCGGGGCCGTCCGCGCGGTTCGGGCTTTTTAACAAAAAGTGTAGATTGCCAACATGATTGTTTCAGCCTCATGGCAGAGGGCGCAGAGTAGAGGTTTGAAACAATCATGTTGAGCACGCACGTAGCACAAACATAGGCAGTCGGGGCGGCGGAGTCTGATCGGAAAAACATCTTTGGGACTCCCCGCCAGAGAGACTCGCAAGAGGCTCGGAGGCGGATTCCCCCAAAGTTTTTCCGAGCAGACGCTGCTGCCCCGCCTGTCGTATAATTGTAATACAGCAGTCCCATTGCGTACGATGTCTTTCTATTTGAGCTTCAACACTGATTTATCATAATCCTCAGGCGGAATAAATCCCAAAAGTTGCATACAAGTTGCCGCAACAGAGCTTATTCCCAAGCCGTCATTCAAACTGCCTTCAGTCGGAGTATTAGTATATTCGCCTTTATATTCGGGATCGTAGACGATACAAGGAACAGGGTTAAGACTGTGGCTTGTTTTTGCTTTTGGCGTTCCGTCTTCTTTTAGTAAAACAGTGCCTGTTTTTTTATCGTGCTCAAACATATCATCGCTGTTGCCGTGATCGGAAGTTAAGAGCATAACAGCGCCGGCTTTTTCTACGGCTTTGACAAGCCTGCCAATTTGAATGTCCATAGCTTCCATCGAGCATACAACAGCTTGATAAATCCCGGTGTGGCCGACCATGTCGCCGTTGGGATAGTTCAGCCTGATAAAATCGTACTTGCCGCTTTCAATCGCAGTTATAACTTGATCTGTTATTTCTGCGCACTTCATCCAGGGACGCTGTTCAAAGGGAACCACATCGCTTTTTATTTCGATGTAGTCTTCGAGTTTTTCGTCAAACTTGCCGCTGCGGTTTCCGTTAAAAAAGTAAGTAACGTGTCCGTATTTTTGCGTTTCGGAAATTGCCAGCGTTTTTGTTCCGCTTGCGGCAAGCCACTCGCCCATCGTGTTGTCGATAGACGGCGGGCTTACAAGGTAGCGTTTAGGAACGTGAAGGTCGCCGTCATACTCCATCATGCCGGCGTAACAAACGGCAGGTCGGCGTTTTCTGTCAAACTTGTCAAAGCCGTCTTCTTCGAACGCCGCTGTCATTTCCAGCGCACGGTCGCCTCGAAAGTTGAAGTAGACGACAGAGTCGCCGTCTTCGATTGTTCCGATTGGTTTTCCGTTATCGGAATCGACTATTACAAATTCTTTTAAATCTTGATCGATGATTCCCGGGATTTCTTTGCGGTAAGTTTCCACAGCTTCCCTTGCGGAAGCAAAATGACGAGCTTCTCCCAAAACATGAGTGTGCCAGCCACGCTCTACCATTGCCCAGTCTGCGCCGTAACGATCCATTGTTATCCACATTCGCCCGCCGCCTGAGGCGATTTTGGCATCGAAGTTATCATCGTTTTGCTGTTTAAGAAATTCCTCAAATGGATCGATGTATTCAAATGCGCTAGTTTCGCCGACATCACGTCCGTCAAAAAGCGTGTGAATCCGTACACATTTTACGCCTTCTTGTTTTGCCTGAACAATCATCGCTTTTAAATGATCAAGGTGACTGTGAACATTGCCGTCAGAAAAAAGCCCGATAAAGTGTAAAACGCTTTCGTGTTTTGCGCCGGAGTTTCCTTCGCTATTAGGTTTTGTAACATTTGAAATTATTTCTTTCCATGCACTGCCTTCAAACATCGCTCTTGTTTCGATTGATGTTGATACCAAAGCAGCGCCTTGGTTAAAAACCCGCCCGCAGCCCATTGCGTTGTGTCCGACTTCGCTGTTGCCCATATCGTCGTCGGATGGCAGCCCTACAGCGGTTCCATGCGCTTTTAATTTGGTGTGAGGGCATTTTTCTTTAAGTGAGGCGAGATTGAACATTTTTGAATCGGCAGCGGCATCGCCTTTTTCGTATTTTCCGTAACCAACGCCGTCCATGATTACTAGTACCACAGGCCCGCGCCGTCCTTTCCATTCAGGGTTCTTTTTAAGAGCTTCCATTTGTTTTTCTCCTTGTAAACGAGGCTTTTCAACACTATACAAAAAAAACATGAAAAAAACAATTGATGCACAGTGTCAATGCGATATGTTGACAATATTTTAGTAAATCGCCATAGTTTTAAAATATAAAATTAAACAGAAGAGGTATATTTTGGGATTTTTGGGACTTTCGCTGCTTTTTGTGGGGATTACGCTTGTATCAAATGGATTAAACAGGTTTTTAAAAATTGATGGAAAGTCCACGGCATTTATGAACCTTTTTACAGGTTCTATACTGTTCATTGGCAATATTATAATGCTGGCAAAAGCCGGCGATATAATGCAATATCAAAATGTCGCTTCAGGTTTTTTATTTGGTATCACATACCTTTTTATCGCCGCAAATTATCTGTTCAAACTTGATTTACGGCCTTTTGGATTATACTCATTATTTGTGGCAATTTATGCGATAATTATGGCAATTTCTTCATATACGGTTGATATTCGCTTCACATTATTATGGGGTGCTTGGGCAGCTTTATGGCTGGAAGGTTTTTTGGAATTGGTATTAAAAATTAAACTGGAAAAAATATTTCCATATCTAAGTATTTTTATAGGATTATTTGCGGCATTTATTCCGGCAATATTAATGCTTACAGATAAATGGTAAAAGTTTAACATCCAAGCTTTTTAAACCTCAGTCCCCCCCGTTTAGATCATAATCAGAAAGTTTTCTGATAAGCGTCTTTCGTCCTATGTCGAGCGTGGTTGCGGCTTTACTCTTGTTTCCCTTGCAATAAGAAAGCGTTTCCTGAATAATTGTTTTTTCACATTCAGCCATGTTCGAGCCTAACTTGATGGTTATCCAGCCATCATCAGAAACAGATCTGAAAGCAGGCGGCAGATCATCAACTGTTATTACATCTGATTGACACATAACAACGGCGCTTTCGATACAATTGCGTAATTCACGGATATTGCCGGGCCAATCGTAGGCATACAGGCGTGAACGTACTTTTTCGTGTATTGCGTTGATTGATTTGCCGTTTTCGGAAGCGAACTCTTTTAAAAATGCGGCGGCTAAGAGAGGAATATCGTCTTTTCTTTCACGCAGGGGCGGCATATGGATATTCACTACATTCAGGCGGAAATACAAATCTTCACGGAAATTGCCTTTTTCTATTTCCGCTTTTAGATCTTTATTTGTAGCCGCAATTATACGCACATCAACTTCTATGGTTTTTTCGCCGCCTACTCTTTCAAATTTCTTTTCCTGCAAAACTCTTAGTAGTTTTATTTGTATATTTTGATCGATTTCTCCGATTTCATCAAGAAAGAGAGTTCCGCCGGAAGCGAGCTCAAAGCGGCCTTTTCGTTGTGCCACAGCGCCGGTAAACGCACCCTTTTCATGCCCAAACAGCTCGCTTTCCAAAAGCGAAGCGGAAAGAGCGGCGCAATGCAGTTTTACAAGCGGCATGGTTTTTCGTGTTGAAAGTTCATGAATTGCATCAGCGACCAGCTCTTTTCCAACGCCTGATTCTCCTGTTATCAAAATTGACGCTTTTGTAGCGGCTGCCTTTTTTATTGTGTCAAATATATCACGCAAACTGCGTGAATTGCCAATAATTGATTTAAATTGTTTTTTGCTTTCAAGCTCTTCAGCCATACGCCGGTGCTGAATATACAATTCTCTTGTATGCAGTGCACGTTTTATTTTTAATGAAAGATGATCAATATCTACCGGCTTTGAAAGAAAATCCCAAGCTCCCTGACGCATAGCGGTTACGGCAATATCAATTGTGCCGTGCCCCGTCAGAATTATAATCGGAAATCCGGGCGAAGCTGCGAGAATACGCTTCATCAATTCTTCTCCGCTCAAACCCGGCATTTTTAAATCTGTTATGACAAGATCTATATCTTCATTATTAAAGATTTCCCATCCTTCGTCGCCATTCTCGGCGCAAGTTACATTGTAACCGTCTTCACGCAGATGTTCCGCAAGACCTTCGCGGATATTTTTTTCATCGTCAATTACAAGAAGGTGTAAATTCAATTTGTTCCTCCATTTATACGCCGTCGTTATACGCGATTAACTTGATTTCTTTCTGCGGTACGGGCAGAATAATTCTAAATTCCGAACCTTTTTTTGGTTTGGAAATTACAGTTATCTCGCCTTTATGCTCTCTTATAATTTTAAATACTTGAGTAAGCCCTAAACCTGTTCCGTTTTCCTTTGTGGAAAAATACGGTTCAAATATTTTGTCACAGTGTTCTTTTTTTATGCCAATGCCTGTATCACAAACAGATATTTTTATTTCATTGTCAGCAAAATGAGTTGTTATTGTCAAGACACCTCCGTCAGGCATAGCGGCTTTTGCATTTGTAATAAGATTGAGTATCGCTTGTTTCATATAACGTTCATCCATAAGAAAATCAGGCACATTTTTGTCCAGTTCCAGCCTGCATAATATATTGGATTGCTCAAGTTCTATACATACAAAATCCGTTAACTGAGATATTATTTGATTTATACCGCATATTCGCAGTTCAAGATTCATAGGTCTTACAGCAAAAAGAAAATCAACAACAATGCGGTTTAATCTGTCTACTTCTTCATTTAATACATTAAAGTATTTTTCAGTTTTTTTCTCAGTATCATCGGGAATCCGGTTTTTCTTTGCCAAAGATTTCTGCAAAAGCTGAAGGTGTATCGAAATAGAAGCCAAAGGATTTTTTATTTCATGGGCAACACCTGCCGCTAAAGTTGTCAAACTTGCCAAATTTTCAGCCCTGCGAAGACGTGACTGTTCTTTTCGCTTTTCGGTAATATCCTCGATATAAATCAGAGAACCTTTCACCCGCCCGTCCTGAACAAGAGGCACAATGTTTACAGAAAGCAGCTTGCTCTGTCCTTTGTGTATGATGTCGATTTCTTTACCCGAGACTTTGTCTTTGCTTAAAACAATTTTGTTTAAATATTCGGAAAGTTTATCGTCTAATATTGACGATGACAAACGCAGACCTTCCGAATAATTCAGCGGAAGCATTCGTTTGGCGCATTTATTAACCAAAACCAATCTGTGATAATTGTCACAAACAAGTATCCCGACATTTATTGAATCTGATACGGTTTCAAGAAGGCTTATCTTGTTTACGGCGGATATTAAAAGTTTATGATGTTGATCAATGTTAAGTTTATCCAGTTTTTTTAACGCCCGCCGGAAAAAAGCAACCATATCACCCCGCTTCAGCCGCTTTTTTTATATTGTAAAACAACGCTTCCAGAGCGATATTCACATTTATTTTTAAAATTTCAACTGCTGCGGCTGTCTCATTAAAATGTTTTTTTATTAAATTATTATATACTATAAATTGCGGATTTTCGTTTGAACGCACCGCATCGTT
Organism: Treponema sp.; assembly: GCA_009785545.1. Taxonomy (GTDB): domain Bacteria; phylum Spirochaetota; class Spirochaetia; order Treponematales; family Breznakiellaceae; genus WQXQ01. Next base: position 6,687 of record WQWD01000017.1, read on the forward strand.
TATCATTTCAAGGCATATTTTCAAGAAACCTGAAAATGAATCTTTTTCGAATCCTCCGCTCTGCGAAATAATTGCTTTAATAACTGCCGAGCTGTTTAAAGAAGGCTCTGTTCTCAGAACGCCCGCCGCTGGTGTCAGATTATTTTCAAGTAATTTAAAATATTGATAAGCCTCTTTTTTGCCTTTATTTTTCATCGAATAATTGATAATGCCCGCCATTGAAACAACCAGATAAGCGGCAAGCGGGTACAGTTTTTCCGTACTCTGAGGAGCAAATGATTCAAGGTATGCGGTTAATCTTGAATTTTGCGATTGAAGCACATCTTCGTTTATCGAATCCCTAAACACAAGGCGGATAACTTCTTTCTCGGATTTAACATCTCTTTTGAAAAAACGATATTGCCTTAACCTTGAAAGAATTGTAGGGATAATTTCTTCCCGCCTTTGGGCAGTTAATATAATACTCACAGTAGAAGGCGGCTCTTCAAGCAATTTTAAAAGAGCGTTATGCGCTTCGTTTCTCATGTTTTGCGCATTTTCAATTATAAATGTTTTATGCTTTCCGTTAGGTGTAATGTTACACCACATTGACGCCCGCCTGATACGATCAATCGGAATTGTCGAGCCTAATTTGCCTTCTTTTTCCAGAACAAGAGCGTCATTTTCCAGAGATACACATAATTTTTCAAGTTTGCCTTTATCGGGATTTTCGGCATTAAAAGCCAAAAATTCATTTAGTTTTTCATCAAATGACTGTAAAGCTGTCATAATTTTTTTTAAATTAGGATCATCTTCCAGCAAAAACGGAGAAAAACGGAGCTGCAGCTTGCGAAGAGAACGATAAAATAAAAGTTTTACGCTGGAAACAGTATGATTGCGCAAAAAAGCGGATTTACAAGCAGTTATTTCTGCCGAAAAAGAGCGATTCCCTAAAATTAAAATATCGTCATGAAGTAAATATCGATGTTTTTCGCAGGAAGAACATGAACATTTCCACTCAGCTTTCTGTTCACAGGAAAGAACACGAGCTAGCTCCAAAGAAGAACTGCCTTTGCCTGAATTGGGCGGGCCGTAAAACAGCATAGAAGGCGCATTTTGCCCTGACAAAATATCATTTTTTAGCTGAAGAACCGCATTTTGATCAATTATGTTTTCAAACATAGATAATGTTTTCTACTCCTCCGGTTATCAACGGCAATAAAAGATTAGCAAAAAAACTATTCTTTAAAAGCTCGGAAGAATCAAACAAGGGCTGTATACTCAGCACAAATAATATAAGACCTGTTAACACAATTCCTTCGGCAAATCCAAATATTAATCCTAAAAACTTATCAACTCCGCCAAGAGCCAGCCCATGCACAACCCCTTTTAACAGCATTTCCAGAATTTTAACAAGTATAAAAACCACTAAAAACAAAGCAATAAACGCAATTACTTCCGGCACAATTTCTAATTCAGGCCAAAAATTGTCTCTTAAAAAATCAGCTCCGCTATTAAAAAAAAGCAAAGATGCCATAAGCCCAAACACCAAAGCTGCCATTGACGATACTTCGCTGATAAGCCCTTTGAGAAAACATCTAATCATTAAAAGAAGAATCAATAAGATGAACACTACATCCAAAACATTCATGTTTGCGGTTTCTCCCCTAAAATATTTTGTTTTAAAACTGCCGCAATCTGCCTCGCTCCGCCGCATTTTCCGGCACACGCAGAAAGCTCCGCCATTGCCTTTTTCTTTTCAGGGTCAGCTTCAAGTTTATTCACAACAGCCATTAAATCATCCGCGTCGGGATTTTCACCTAACACTAAAGCTGCGCCTGTTTTTTTGAAATATTCAGCGTTTTCAATCTGATCGCCTCTTGTCCCCAAACCTCTTAAAGGTATAAGTATCATGGGTTTTCCCAAGACCGCCCATTCCCAAATTCCGGCTCCGCTTCTGCCGACAATAATGTCCGCCGCCGCTATCACATGATGCATTTCTTCCTTAATGTATGGATAAGGTTTGTATCTGTCCGAAGCCGGAATATCCCATGAAAGGTTAGGCCCTGTTTGATGTGCCACAATAAAGGTTTCGGTTAAAGCAGGTAAAGCGGCTCGGATTAGCTCATTTATTTCAGCCGCTCCCTGACTGCCGCCAAGAACCAGAATAATTTTGTCGTTTTGTTTTTCGGACAAGCCCAAAAAGGTTCTGCCCTCAGCAAAATCCGCATTAAAAAAACAAGGACGTACAGGATTGCCTGTTGTTATCACCCGATTATGAATATTTTTGTTAAAAAAACGTTTGGTATCTTCGTATGCGGTAAATATTTTGCCTCCAGTTTTTAATACAAAACGAGTATTTATTTTTGTAGCAAGACCGGGGCTAAAATCGGATTCGTGAGTAAAGACAGGAATGTCAAGGGACGCCGCAGCCGCACAAGGAGGAACGCTTACAAAGCCGCCTTTTGAAAAAACCAACACCGCTTTTTGTTTTTTAAGAATTCTTCGTGCGGCAAAAAATCCGCCGATAATCCTGAATACATCAATAAAGTTTTTAAAAGAAAAATAACGCCTGAGTTTTCCCGAAGGAATGCCAAAAAATTCAATCCCCGCACTTTCTACCAGCGCTCGATCCATCCCGATAGAAGAACCAATCCAAAAAATTCTCGCGTTTGAGTCTTTAAGCACATTTTTTAACTCTGAAGCTACTGCCAGACCGGGGTAAATATGCCCCCCGGTACCGCCGCCAGTAAACGCGATATTAATCATGTGAGTATTATACAATATTGTTTAGTTTTTCGCCAGCTCAGCAACGCTCGTTACTAATCCCGCTAAATTTTGTATTTCTGACGGAATTATGATCTTGGTAGCCTGACCATCGGCTACTTTCTGGAGAGCTTCAAGGCTTTTTAGTTTTATCAGAGCTGCGTCGGCGTTTACATCTTTTATCATGCCAAGACCATCGGCTGTCGCTTTTTGAATATTGAGGATCGCCTGAGCTTGACCTTCGGCTTCACGGATAGCAGCTTCCTTTGCGGCTTCTGCCTGCAGAATAACAGCGGCTTTTTCCGCCTCTGCTTTAAGAATCGCTGACGCTTTTTGCCCTTCCGCTACAAGGATTGCCGATTGTTTTTCGCCTTCTGCTTTGAGAATTGATTCACGTCTTTCACGCTCGGCTCTCATTTGTTTTTCCATCGCTTCCTGAATACTTCTTGGAGGAGTTATGCTTCTTACTTCAACACGGTTAACCTTTATGCCCCAAGGGTCTGTGGCTTCATCAAGAACGATACGCATACGGTTATTGATCATGTCACGGCTTGTCAAAGTTTCGTCTAACTCAAGCTCTCCGATAATACTGCGTAGAGTAGTAATTGTAAGGTTTTCGATGGCGCTCATCGGGTTACATACACCGTAAGTGAAGAGCTTTGGATCAGTAACTTGATGATACAACACTGTATCGATCATCATTGTAACATTATCTTTTGTTATCACCGGCTGGGGAGCAAAATCCGCAACCTGCTCTTTGAGCGTTACACGAGCGGCAACTCTGTCGATAAACGGTATTTTTACATGAATACCTGTCCCCCATGTCCCGAAGTAAGCGCCAAGACGTTCAAGTATAAAAGCGTTCGATTGAGAAACAATCCTGACATTGGCAATAACCACTATCAGAATAAATCCGATTAATCCTATAAGTAATTCGGTTAACATAAAAACTCCTTAATATCTATTCTTTTATTTGTTCTTGTTTTGCCTCTGTTGACAAATTTTTAACTATTGCCTGTACTCCTTCGAATCGCATAACTTCACATTTTGTTTTTTCTTCCAAAGTAGAGCCGTCTTCTGTTCGTGCAGTCCATATCTGGCCGTTTAATTTTATTTCGCCTCTTTCAAATTCTGCGATTTTTTTTATTACAAGAGCGTGTTTTCCTACAAGGCTGTCAATATTTGTTTTTTCTTTCCCCGTCTTGAATTTCTTTATTGCCAGAGGGCGGGTAAAAATAAGAAAAATCGAAGAAAGCCCAAGGAAGATCAATGCCTGAAATTCAAACGCAAGAGTTGGAATAAAAGAAAGAAAAATTGTAATGACTCCCGCCAGCGCAAACCAAATTGTTGTAAGGCCGTAAGTCATTGCTTCGATAAGAACAAATAAAATGACAAGACCAAGCCAAATCCAATGAGGAGAAATGCCGCCAATATCGAATAAAAGGAACATATAACAACTCTATATTGGATTTATGCTGATGTCAAGGGACTACCCGAAGAGTTGGTTACTTTTGGACATCGCCCTCTGCGGTTGCTATTTATACATTTGTCATGCAGGGCGACCAGCAATTACTTGACACTGTTTCTTCTAAATAATAATATTTCTTAACGAGGAGATTTTTATGAAAAAAACAAAGTTTATAGGTTTCTTGGCTATTTTTACGGTAATCAGCTTTACAATGATTGCTTGCGATGCTGACGAATGTGAGCATATTTTTGGAAGTGATTTTGTAACTCCGCCAACTTGTTTACTGGGGGGATTTACAACACAAACATGTACAAGATGCCCGCAAACAAGGCGGATAAATCTGACGCCTGCTTTTGGCGGGCAGCATATTTTTGGAAACGATGTTGTAACGCCGCCAACTTGTTTGGATGGGTTTACAACGCAAACGTGTACAAGGTGTCCCGAGACAAGGCAGATAAATCCGACACCTGCTATAGGCGAGCATATTTGGGGAAGTGATGTTGTAACGCCGCCAACTTGCGGAGTAGGCGGGTTTACAACTCAAACGTGTACAACCTGCTCCGAGACAAGACAGATAAATCAGACACTTGCTACAGGAATGCATACTTGGGGAAATGATGTTGTAACGCCGCCAACTTGTTTCGACGGGTTTACAACACAAACGTGTACAAGGTGCTCCGAGACAAGGCAGATAAATCAGACACCTGCTGAGCATAACTGGGGAAATGATGTTGTAACGCCGCCAAATTGTTCAGATGGGTTTACAACGCAAACGTGTACAATCTGCCACGGGACAAGACAAATAGCTCCGACACCTGGTATAGGTCATATATGGAATTGGGGTACTTTTGTTGCAGGCAGCGGGCTGAGAGAATGTCAGCGCTCCGAGTGTACTGATACAGCAGGAGTTGGCGATACTGGCTCTGGAGGTGGAATAATTTTTTATGTCAGAGAATCAGGATTTACCTTTTTCCAAAATGCGGCAGACACAACAGGTGTAACACGCCACTACCTTGAAGCCAGCCCGGCAAATTTGGGAAATCATCAATGGGCAGGTTTAGGTGGACACACTGTACTGATTCCGAGATTATCACAAGATCAAAGTGACCCTACAGACTGGGCAATCGGCAGAGGTATGAAAAATACGCAAATCATAATTGCGCATGGCATTGAAAACAGTTATACGACAGATGCTGCTACTGCTGCCCAAGGATTGGGTGAAGGTTGGTTTTTACCCAGTAGAAACGAATTAAATGCGCTCTGGCAAAACAGAGCTGTTGTTGATAATTTGGAGGAAGTAGGCTGGTTTTGGTCTTCTTCGCAGCTCAACTCTCTTCACGCATGGGTTCAGAGTTTTCTTAATGGCAGTCAGGACGACTTCGCCCAAAAGACTAACAATTTTGTTGCCGTCCGCGCGGTTCGGGCTTTTTAACACAGGTGTAGATTGCCAACATGATTGTTTCAGCCTCATGGCAGAGAGTGTAGAACAAAGGTTTGAAACAATCATGTTGCAAATGTATTCATGTTGTTTTGTAGACAACACGCACGCAGTACAATCATAGACAGTCGGGACGGCGGAGACTGATCGGAAAAACATCTTTGGGACTCCCCGCCAGAGAGACCTCAAAGAGGGCTCGGAGGCGGATTCCCCCAAAGTTTTTCCGAGCAGACGCCGCCGCCCCGCCTGTCGTATAATTGTAAATTTTCCTTCACGCCCCTATTGACATTTTTTTCCAAAAATGATATTTTATTATTAGTTTAACATTCTATAGAAAAAGGGCTCCGAAAAGAGACCCTTTTTTTTGTACTAAAGATTTGAGTCAAAAGGGCAGAACAATGCGGCAAGCCGATAAAAGTGCAAAAGGGACAAAGGGTACAAAACGGGCAAAAGGGGCAACTGAGGCGAAAGGTACAAAAGTGGCAGAGGGTGCGAAGGGTGCAAACATTGCCAACAATGTTGTCGGCATTGAAAATCAGGAGATTGCTTCTTTGCGCCAATCTTTGGAAGAAGTCCTTGAAGGGTTGAAATTCAGTCTTGTTGAGTTGACTGTCTCCAAGCACAGAGGAAGCGTGCAAATTCGGGCGGTCATTTACAACGGAGAGGCGGTAGGCACGGATGACTGTTCAAAGGTTCATCGAGCTATTATGCCAAGATTGGAACTTGCCTTTCCTCAGCAGGATATCTACCTTGAGGTTTCTTCGCCGGGGATAAACAGACTCATTAAAAACAATACTGAGTTTCAGTATTATTTGGGCAAGAATATGCGGTGTTACCGCACAGACATTTCGGATTGGACGGCAGGTATTTTAGAAAGTGCCGATGAAACTGGAATTGTGTTAACTATAAAAGAAGGTACTAATACCGCTCAGGCTTTAAGACTTGAGTTTGATACTATAGCGAAGGCAAAACTTGATTGTTAATCAAAGTAATAGCCGGTTTGCGCAGGAGGTAAAAATTGGGAACTGATATGACACAAGCTATTCGTCAGATTACTCAGGAGCGTGGTATTTCCATGGACTTGATTATGAAGACAATCGAAGATACTTTAATAGCCGCTTATAAACATCGTTTCGGTCATGCCGACAACGCCGTAGTCCAGTTTGACGAAGATAACATGGAAGTTTCTATATTCGCAAAGAAAAAAGTAGTAGAACAAGACGGTGTCTACGATCCTGTCATCGAAATAGATCTTGGCGAAGCAAAAGAATTAAATCAAGAGGCCGAAGAAGGCGATGAAATACTTGTAGAAGTCGATCCAAAAGAATTTGATCGTATCGCCGTCCAAAGCGCAAAACAAAAAGCGCACCAGTCGATTAGAGATATACAAAAAGACACGCTCTATTCCGAATACAAAGACAAAGAAGGCGAAATCATCATTGGTTATTATCAGCGTGAACGAAACGGTACTATCTACGTTGACCTCGGCAAAATGGAAGGAGTACTTCCCAAAAAGTATCAATCTCCGCGCGAAATCTATCATGCAAACGACAGAATCAAAGCTCTGATAGCCGAAGTAAAAAAAGAATCTTCAGGGCTTCAGATTGTGCTTTCAAGGACTCACCCCGAATTTGTACGGGCAATTTTTGAACTTGAAGTCCCGGAAATATACGACAAAACAATCGAGATTCACAAGATTGTCCGTGAGCCGGGCTTTCGCACAAAACTTGCCGTTTATTCAAACCGTGAAGATGTCGATCCTGTCGGCGCTTGTGTCGGCTTAAAAGGCGCTCGTATTCAAGCGGTTATTAAGGAACTTGAAGGTGAAAAGATCGACATTCTTAAATACGATCCAGATCCAAGAAAGTTTATAAAAAATGCTTTGTCCCCCGCCGAAGTGCGTGATGTTATAATCATGGATGAAGGCAAACATCAGGCATTGGCGATTGTAAACGATTCTATGTTATCGCTTGCCATCGGAAAACAAGGACTCAATGTACGCCTTGCCAACCGTCTTGTAGACTGGAATATCGATGTGAAAACAGAATCGCAATTTGCGGAAATGGACATCGCCGCAGAATCACGCCGTGCGGTTTCCGAACTTTTTGGAGAAACCGAAAACTACGACGAAGAATTCTCCCGTATCAGCGAGCTGCCCGGTGTGGACAGCCGCATTGCTGAAATGCTGCTTGATAGCGGTATCGACTTCATCGAAGATTTCCTCAGCCTAAGTCAGGAAGAGCTTGAAAGCAAAGGATTGACATCTGAAGAACTCGATTCATTACGCAAATTAATCGAAGAATGGGTAGAAATTGTCGAAGACGATGAAAACGATGAAGATGATATTTACGACGAGGATCAGGATGAACCTTCTGCCTCAGATGATGACGATGAAGAAGATGAAGAAGAACAGGCTCCTGAAGAATATGAATGTCCCGAATGTGGAGCAAAAATAACTGTGGAAATGACCACTTGCCCATCATGCGGCATTGGGTTAAGTTTTGAGTACGAAGAAGAGGAGCAATAGAAAGGAAAATATGGCGGAAGAAACCGAAAAGACTAACAAACCAAAAGCTCAGCTAATTAAGCAATCACAGATCGAATCTGGCAGCCAATCAGCAAAAAATATGTCAGAACAGGCTGAACATCGAAAAGTAAAAATTAAATTAAAGAAACCTTCCGCTCCCTCACAGGGCGTGGTTGCTCCAAAAAAAGTTCAGCCAAAAATTGTTGTCAGTGCTTCTTCCAAAAAACCTGAGCCTGAACAAACGGAAAAAAAACCGCCGCAGGAAACTTCGGGAAGTCCACGGGAAGTTCCCGAAGTAACAAACACTCCAAAACCCAACTCTTTCGCAATCGCTCAACGTCCTGCCGCTGCGGCGGGAAAAGTAGGCGGCAGAATGGTGGGGCAGAACTCGGGGCCTCGCCCAAACAGGTCAGGTCCGCCTCGCCATCAAAATAATAGACCCGGCCACGAAGGCGGGCAAAATAGAGGCGGAGGCGGTTTTGGCCAACGCCCTCCTCATGGAGGAGGCGGTTCAAAGCCGGGATTTGGGCAAAGACAGGGGCAAGGTTTTACTCCGAGACAAGGCTTTACTCCCAAGCCCGGTTTTACTCCCAAACCGGGGTTTACTCCTAAACCCGGTTTTACTCCCAAACCGGGATTTACTCCCAGAGCGGGGCAAAACAAACCCGGTGGTTTTGGCGGCTTTCAACGTCCAACGGGGAATCGCCCGGGATCGGGAGCCGCTCCTGCTCCTATGCCGGAAGGCAAAGGTCCGGCAAAACGAAAGTTTGCGGCAAAAAAAACTGTTTACAATCGCAAAGAAAAAGAACTCGAAATGGAGGAAAAACTTCTCCAGACAAAGAAAAAAATTACTCATATTGCCAATCCTATACCTAAATCTATCGAGATAATGGAAGTTGTTTCGGTTTCAGAATTAGCAAAAAAAATGAACTTAAAAGCTTCTGATTTAATTCAAAAGCTGATGAACATGGGGCAGATGGTTACCATCAATCAGCAA